>JAASSH010000471.1 GCA_021767985.1 Gammaproteobacteria bacterium
CAACCTCGACCAGCACGTGTCCGGGCGCAAATCGTGTATCAGCCTGATTCAGCGGTCCCGCAGTCGGGTTGCGCAGCGGCATGATTTCCGCCGCCTGGGTCATCGAGATTACTGTGGACAGAGCTATCAGCACCCCGAGTTTCAATAACCCGGTGGTTTTTACTCGCTGATAAGAATGGTAATCTGACTGACGGTACATGGGGCGCCTCCGGATGTCCAAATTAAGCCAGGCGAGAGATTGCTGGGCCACGTGCAACTTCAGCCAGTATTGGCGAGCACCGTGAGACTGCTAATTCTTATACGCAACACACCACGCATTAATAGCTTGATATAAAAAATATAGTTGCGATTAAGATCATTTACTGCCAAGTATTTCACATTACATTTTTATCTTCGGTCGTGTGAAATTACCGGGAAAACGAGATTATTTCCGTGTCGGATGCTGTACTTACGAGTGATTAAGAATTAATTGGTGGCGGTACGAGGAGTCGTACCTACTTGATCGGGCAAAGAAAAGCCCCTTCGTCAGGGGCTTCGAATGGGTGCCGGCACCGCGAATCGAACGCAGGACCTACTGATTACAAGTTAGTTGCACATTCGTTACAAATCAATAACTTAACCCCTATCATTTTGTGCATTTTTGCGAGTTTCCGGGGTATTTCTCAGGTATTTGGGCGATTTTTTGTGCATTTTCAGATCTTCACTTTCAAAGTGCTTCGTTGGTTCGTCCCGGCTCGAATGGCGACACAAGGAGAACAATCATAAAGCCTCGCAGATCTTGCAAACCTGGAAGTCAGTTCTGCTGACTGATCCAGTCCGCAAAAGTCGCGACCACATCGCTACGCTCCGCGGCCGGCGCCGTGTAAACCAGGTAATACCCGGCATCTTCGAGCGCGACTTCCGATAGGTAGCACAGCTCTCCCGAGTCCAGTTCGTGCTGAACCAGTGAATCCCACAGGGCAATGCCCTGGCCGTCGATGACCGCCTGCACGCGATCGTTCGAATCGGGAATCACCAGGCGGTTGTGCATCGGCCGATAGTCGAGTCCGGCTCGATCATGCCACTCGCGCCATCCCGTGCTGCCGGAGCTGTCGGCCAGCAGCGGGATTTCGACCAAGGCTCTTTCCAGTCCGATTTCCCGGACCCTGGCAGCAACCGTCGCGTTCGCGGTCGGCCGGGCCGGACAGTCGAACAACAGTTCGTACTCGAAGTCGGTCCATTCACCGCTGCCCCAGCAGATTGCGACATCGATGTCCGAAGACCTGAGATCGGCGATCCCGGTAATCGGTTCGACGCGCACGGCGATATTCGGGTTGGCCTCCATGAAGGCCATCAGTCGCGACGACAGCCAGCGCGAAAAAAAATAGGTCAGCGCGCCGATCGTGATGCGATCCGGTTCTTCGCGCTGCAGTTCGCGAATGTCCCGGTCGAGCTGACCGAGCGCCAACTGCGAACTGCGCCACAGCTTTTCGCCCCGGGCGGTAATGCTCAGGCGCTGGCGTTGCCGCTCGAACAGGCGAAACCCGAGGTCATCCTCGAGCTTACGGATCTGGTAACTGACCGAACCCTTGGAAAGATTCAATTCGGCAGCCGCCCCCGTAATACTTTGATGCTGCGCCACGGCGGCGAAAATTCTCAGTGCATCGTAGGAGCGAAAAGGCATCGAATATGTATAAAAATTTCGAACAAGTTGTCGCAGAAATTGCAATATGCACTCTCAAACCTTTGTGTTCAAATGATTTTTTCTCAAATATCATTTTTTTGTTTGAACAGGCCATACACCAATGACACCCGAACAACTGCAGATCGCGGTCACCGTCCGGCGTACCGCCGCAGAGCGCCCCAACGAACTCGCGCGCACCATGGCGCCGCACCCGCTGATCCACCAGGAACTGCCCTACGACCCCACCTATTTCGTCTACAACCGGCGGCTTGCCACCGCGAGCCTGAACAACCTGAGCGCGGACGAGGTTTACTGGCGGGTTCGCTGCAGCGTC
The DNA here is from genome assembly GCA_021767985.1 of Gammaproteobacteria bacterium. Classification (GTDB taxonomy): domain Bacteria; phylum Pseudomonadota; class Gammaproteobacteria. The sequence goes on from JAASSH010000471.1 coordinate 1,998, forward strand.
ATCCTGCGCCACACCGGCGAGTTGCCGCTTGAAATCCGCGGCCCCGATGCGGAAACCTTGCTGAACCGCGTGTTCACCCGCGACGTCGCGAAAAACCGCGTCGGTCGCTGCAGTTACCAGTTCGCCTGCTACGACCATGGCGGCATGATTACCGATGGTGTGCTGGTGCGCCTCGCCGAAGATCGCTTCTGGTACGGCCAGGCCGACGGCGACCTGTATTCATGGCTGCTTGCCAATGCACGCGGTCTCGACGTCGAGGTGCTCGATCCGGTCGTCTGGGTCAGCCAGGTACAGGGCCCGAAATCTTTCGACGTACTCGCTGCTGCGATTGACGGCGCCCTGCCCCAACCGTTCAACTATTTCGATGTGGCCGAAGTACAGATTGCCGGACAACCCGTGATACTGACCCGCTCGGGTTTTACCAATGAACTCGGCTGGGAGTTCTACCTGATGCCCGACACCGACATCGATGCGATAGGCAGCCGCATACTCGAGGCCGGCAAACCGTTCGACATGACGCCGACCTCGGCGGACGCGTTTCGCACCCGGCGCATCGAGGCCGGGCTGCTGAATGCCGGTTCCGACTTCGACGAAACCACGACGCCATTCGATGCCGGGCTCGGTCATATGATCGATTTTGACAAGGGCGATTTCTGCGGTCGCGACGCACTGCTTCAGGCCGACCAACGCTGCCGCACCTGGGGCTTGCGTACCGACGGCGGCGTCGCGCAGATCGGGCGCACGCTCAAGCTGAAAGGGCACGATGCCGGAGTTGTCTGCTCGAGCGCGTGGTCGCCATTCCAGCGCTGCGGCGTGGCGTTGGTCAGGCTCGACGATGCGGATATCCGGCCCGATACATCGCTCGAGGTCGTATGTACGGATGGCGAGACTCGCCCCGCGCGAACCTGCTCGACGCCGAGGTACGACGAGAAGCGCGAAATCCCGCGCGGCCTCAAGGTCGACATTCCGCGGGTCGCCTGACGGTGTAGCGCCATGTACGACA
>JAASSH010000472.1 GCA_021767985.1 Gammaproteobacteria bacterium
AATGAGCCGGATGTACCGGGCGGGCGGTTCTTGCAGGGCGATTACACGATTGCCAACGTCGCTTTTGGTGTAGCAATGGACCAGTGGTCGGCCGAGCTGTTCATTGACAACGTCACTGACGAGAGTGCTGCGGTCTATGTCGACACGCAGAATTTCACGCCGAAAGTGGTTACGAATCGACCACGAACGGTCGGTCTGCGTCTGTCGTACGACTTCTGACGGAGCAGCAACTGGCAGCCCGGTCCGCAAGCCCAATCGAGGATCGCCTCGCTGTTGCCAAAGACCTGATCCAGTCGGCGCGTTTCGGCGATGCAGAGGCGGAGCTGCTGGCGCTTGCCGGTGAAGGTCTGAAGGCACACCAGAAGGTCGAAGCCTGCTACATGCTGGCCGTGGCGCGGCGTTACCTGAAAGACTACGATGGAGCCATTGCGAGCGCGCGCGAGGCGCTGGACCTGCGTCCCGACTATGGCCGCGCGTTCCAGGAAATCGGTTATTCTCACCTCGCGCAGAACAGGCCGGATTCAGCGGCAAAGGCATTCGCAGCCGCAGTCGATATGAATCCAGGCCTCGTTGCGAGCTGGAAATCCCTGGTGAACCTGCATGCCCGTGACGGGCGCGACGAACGTGCCAGGTTTGCCCAGGTACAGCTCGAGTACCTCGAAGCGCTGCCGCCCGAGCTGCGCGGCGTCATCGACCTGGTTCACGAGGGCAGCCTGCTAAAGGCAGACCGGTTATGCCGTGAATTCCTGCAGCACAACAAGCATCACGTCGAAGCGATGCGCCTGCTCGCAGATATCGGTATTCGCCTTCGGATCTACGACGACGCCGAGTTTCTCCTGGAGAGTTGCGTCGAGCTGGCACCCGACAATACCCGCGCGCGCGGTGATTACGTGAAAATCCTCAATCGCAAGGGGAAGTTCGAGGCAGCCCTCGAGCAGGCCCGGTTGCTTGACGAACAGCAGCCACACAATCCGGCGTGGAAGCTGGGTATGGCGAGTGCACTGATGGGCTTGGGTCGAGTGGATGAGGCAATCTCACTATTTGAAGACAACCTGCAGCGCACGGCCAACAAGGCCGGCGTGCATGTCATGCTGGGACACGCTTACAAGGCAAGGGGCGAGCTGGACAAAGCGGTCAATGCCTATCATGAAGCGTGCGCCGCAAAGCCTGATTACGGCGACGCGTACTGGAGCCTGGCCAATACAAAGACCTATTCTTTCGACGATGCCGAACTGGAACTCATGAGGCAACGAGAGTCGAGTCGTGACGTGTCAGAGGACGACCGCATCCACTTGTGTTTCGCTATTGGCAAGGCGTTGGAAGATGCGAACGACTATGAAGCATCGTTCCATTACTACGAGCGTGGCAATCAGCTGAAAATGGCACGGAGTGGATACGATCCTGACCTGACGAGCAGCATGGTGCAGCAACAGATTGATACCTGCACGCGCGAGCTGTTCGAGAAGCGGGGCCATCTGGGTTGCCTGCGGCCCGACCCGATTTTCATCGTCGGCTTGCCGCGTGCGGGTTCGACGCTGCTCGAGCAAATCCTCGCATCGCATTCGCAGGTGGATGGCACGATGGAGCTGCACGAGATCCTCGGGCTGGCGCAACGATTGAGGGGGCGAGGTGGTCCGGGCCAGGCGGCCTATCCGCGCAATCTTTGGGAGCTCGACGACAGCTATTTCGAGCGGTTCGGCGAAAAGTTTCTCGCCGACACGTCGGCCTATCGCGGTGAAGCCGCGTTCTTCATCGACAAGATGCCGAACAACTTCATGCACATCGGCCTGATCCGCCTTATCCTCCCGAACGCGAAAGTCATCGATGCCCGCCGCCATCCCATGGCCTGTGGATTCAGCGGTTTCAAGCAGCTGTTTGGCGAAGGGCAGGATTTCTCCTATTCGCTTGAGGCAATAGGGCGGTACTACAGCGACTATGTACGCCTGATGGACCACTGGGATGCGGTCTTGCCGGGCTTCGTGCTGCGGGTGATGCACGAGGATGTCGTCGATGACCTTGAAACCCAGGTGCGGCGAATCCTCGATTTCTGTGGCTTGCCGTTCGAGCAGGGTTGCCTCGAGTTTCACAAGACCGAGCGAACCGTCAAGACGCCCAGCTCGGAGCAGGTCAGGCAACCGATCTACCGTAGCGGCCTCGACTACTGGCGAAATTATCAGCAATGGCTGGGTCCGCTAAAAAATGCGCTGAATGGCGATATTCGTCACCAGTTCGGCATAAACTAGTGCCGTGAAAGACTACGATGAAATCCTGATCTCCCTGCGCAGAATAATGCGTGCTGCCGATCTTCATTCGCAGAAGCTCATGAAAGAGTCAGGCCTGACGGCGCCGCAGCTGCTGGTCATGCAGGCCATTGAAAAAGAGGGCAGCCCGTCGACGAGTACGCTGGCTCGCAGTATCGCTGTATCGCAGGCGACGATGACGAGAATAATCGACAGGCTCGAGCGCGCAGGGCTTGTCCGGCGAGGCAAGTCCAGTACGGACAAGCGCGTTGTCAATATCAGCCTGACGGATGCGGGTTGCGCGAAGCTCGTGTCGGCGCCGGAGCCACTCCAGGCGGAGTTCCTGCGTGAGTTCCGTAAGCTCGAGGATTGGGAGCAGCAGATGCTCAAGTCGTCGCTACTGCGCATCGCGAAGATGATGGATGCACAGGACATTGATGCCGCACCTATCCTGCAGGCCGGTGCGATTGTCGAGGTTCCGAAGGACACATGAAACGAAATCGGGTTACGGCAGTTCGCTAAACGAGGCTGCCCAATCTCTTCTCTATGTGCCTAAAATTCGCTTAGAATCCCAGTACTCTCACTTTTATGCTCAGCCAGACCTAAGTGAGACGTAACTCCCTGATAAGCGGGTGTAGTTCAATGGTAGAACATCAGCTTCCCAATCGGAGTCGCTGAGTTGGGCACATTGATAACCGCTTGATTTCCTTGGTCTTGTGACCACTGGTTTCAACGAGTTAGATCACCCAAGAGTAA
>JAASSH010000112.1 GCA_021767985.1 Gammaproteobacteria bacterium
AAACCCGCTCCTACCTGCGCTGGGAAGAGCCGGTGCTCGGGATCAACGGCGAGGGCCGCGTTACTCCGCTGATGCCCGGCTGCCAGGTCATCTGGACCGTACGTGCGCGCGACGGCAGCACCGTGGCGCACAACCAGATCGCGCTGGCCTACGACGAGCAAGAGGAACTGGGCCAGGAGCGGGTGCCGCTCGGTATCGATATGGCGCCGGTACAGCCGCACTCGGCACAGCGTAAGGCGCGCACCTGCGAAAGCTGCCACGACAACCCGAAAGCCCAGGGTTACGGTATCTCCGGCGGCGTGTTCCAGCTGCGTTACACCGAAAACGTGGTCGAGGACCTGATCGACCAGCGCAACGGCAAGCCGATTCCGCAGAATTACCAGATCCAGATCCAGAAGATCGAAGCTCTGGATTTCGATTTGTCGACCATCATCAAGGACGGCCAGCAAACGCAAACCGTCGGCTCGCACTGGCCGCTGTCGCGCGCCCTGCCGCAGGAAGTGCGTGATGCGATGGACCGCACTGGTCTGTGCATGGGTTGTCACCGCGAAATGACCAACGCCGAAATCTGGTCCAAGGTCTCCGAGCCCGGCAGTCTGACCGACGAGCAGCACATCGAACTGATGAACAAGATGCTGCAGGCTTACAGCAAGACGAAACAGTAAGCCAGGCGTGAATACAGGGAAATTGCGGCGGCACACCGCGAGGTGGTTTACGGCAGGGATGCTGGCCATCGCGCTCGTTGCCTGTGACAGCGATAAGGTTTCGACAGTCGAGGAAGTCGAACCAAGCGAGGAATTGAAAGCCTTCCTCGAATCGCCGCCCAGGACGAACGTTTCAGGTGCGCACAAGCAGTCCGATCCGCACGCCAGCCTGAGCGCGGACAAGATGGCTCAGGTCGCGCTGCAGCACCTCGACGAGGGACGCGCAGAACTGGCGGTGGAAACGCTCAACGAGGCAATCGGCAAGTATCCCCAGGACGTTATGCTGCTGAGCATTCGCGCGAGCGTGTTTCTGCAGCAGCAACAATCCAGTCTGGCGCTGGCCGATCTCAACCGCGCGATCGAGATCAATCCGCACGACGCGGTCCTGCTGGTCAATCGTGCGCAGGCCTACCGCTCGTTCGGACGTAACGAGGAGGCACGGCGCGATCTCGACGGCGCAATCGAAATCGATCCGAATTCGGTCGCGGCTTACTTTAATCGCGGCAGCCTGTTATTCGAAGCCGAGAAGTACGACCTCGCGCTGGCCGATTTCAATCGCTGCGTCGAACTCGGACCCGCCGTACCGGCGGCTTATTTCAATCGCGCGTCGACTTACGAAGCCCTGGGGCAGCGTGACAAGGCGATCGGCGACCTGGAACATTTCCTGACTCTGAATCCTGAAGAAAGCTGGGCCCAGGTAGCGCGCGACATGCTCAAGCAATGGGATCCGGATCTGTCATGAAAAAGTCGCGCTATTCGTTTCTTCTAACCCTGCTCACGGTTTGCGTTTCCGCGGTCGCCGCCACGGAAACGGTATCGCGCCAGCTTTTCGATCAGCTGCTGGAGGAATCCGGATTGCGCGTCGAGTCGCGCCAGGCCTTTACCGATATTCCGATCCAGCAGAATCCGGTACTGGCATACGAACACGCGATGCGGCATGAATCCGGCGCGCTGGAATTGCGTTTCATCGTGCGCCCACTCGGTCGAATCGAAATCGAGTACAACGACCCGCACAATGCCGCGCCCGAGCCCAATCACCTGTTCCCGCTGCTGTTCGAATCGCTGACCCAGCACCTGGCGGCGAATAACGACACGTCGAGCAACACCCTGAGCGAGGTCGAGGCAAAGGAGAAATTCAACGCGCAGTGGGCCGCGGTCGCCGCCTTCGACGTGGATCCGCAATTTTCCAGCGAATACAACAACGCGATCTTGCTGGGAATGCATAAAAACGACCAGGCCGATGCCTACACGCTGTTCCTGTACAATGATCCGGAAACCGCCAAGCCGCTGATCAGCACGACGCTCGGGATCATGTCTTTCACCCCCTCCTCGCCATAACCCCGAATTACCTCTGTCGCTATTATCGCAACCTGCTAAAAGTGACCTGTCCCACTGCCGATTGATCGATATCAAGGCCGCCGTTCGCTTTTTACATTAAGGTGAATCGACATAATCTGGGGGTAGTATGCGAAAAACCAGCGACATCATCTGGCAGGACACGCAACACCAGGTGCTGTTCGAACTGATCGGTAGAATCAAGGAAGTGCCGTTCGATCCCGATATCCTGATTCAACTGAAGCTTTACGCCGAGCATCACTTCATCCTCGAAGAGACTTACATGCAGCTGCTGGAATATCCCCACCGCGATGAACATATCGAAGCCCATGACCGGTTTCGCAGCGAGCTGGAAGCAATGCTGGAAACCGACCCTACGATGCACGAATCGCTGCAGGTTTCGCTATCCGATTTTCTATACAAGTGGCTCAAGCTGCACGTACTCGGCATCGACAAGAAGCTCGAAGACTTCGTTCTCAAATCATCCGTCAAGTAATCGCGCAGCGGTTACACAACACCTGGTCAGCGCTTGCGCGGAAATGACAGCTTTACCCGTCGGCACGGGATTAGCGTATCATCCCGGCAAGGAGGCAGACCATGAGCGATCATAAACTGAGCGGCCACTGTTATTGCGGCGCCGTAAAATTCGAAATCGAAGGCGAGTCAGAATGGATCGGGCATTGCCATTGTGAATCCTGCCGCCGCGCCAGCGGCTCGGTGATGACGACCTTTGCCGGTTTCAGGCCCGAGCAGGTCGTATTTACCGGCGTAATGCCGAGCCGATACACCACTGCGGACGGCGTCACGCGCAGCTTTTGCGGCCAGTGCGGCTCGCCGGTCTCGTTCGAGGTCGACAGTCTGCCCGACGAAATCCATCTGCACCTGGGGCTGTTCGACGATCTCGAACAAACGGTGCCGACGAACCACAGTTTTATCGAGGAAAAGCCGAGCTGGCTGCACGCCGACGAGCACCTGCCGAACCACGACTGGAGTCCGCCACAGGAACGTTAGTCGCTAAGCAGGTAATCGCCGCGAAACTCGAGAATCTCGCTGCCGACAATCTTGGCAATGTTGGCGTTGCGCCAGACGTATTTGGTGCAAGCGCGCGAAATCACCCGCCCCGTGGTACCCGCAAGCAGCGGGATGCGCTCGACGAAAGCATCGTCGCCGTCCAGCAGAACCAGGTCCGCGATACGATCACCCTTGCTGACCTCGTCGCCGAGTTCGACGCAATAGGCGAGCAGCCCCGCCTGCGGCGCACGCAGGTACTCGGTGGCACGCAGATCGGTCGGCGCCGGCGCGTTGCTTTTACTGCCGATCGGTTTGCCGGTGACCAGGCCTTCTTCCTGGAAATAGCCGTACAGGTTTTCAGCATCCTGGCGGTTCAGGTCATCGAATGTGTCGAACTGGCCGCGATATTCCAGCGTGCAGGAAACCACCGGCAGCGGCAGCGGCTTATCGGGGCACTCGCGCGCGAGCCGCAGCCAGAAAGCCGGCCACACTTCGTCGAAAGATCCGCCTCCACTGTCTTCGGCCAGCAGCGTGGCCGCTGCGCCGATCCGGTCGGCGAGTCGCTGCATGTCCTGCTGCAGCTGCGGAATCGAAAAGATATGCATCAGCGCATCGTCGTCGCAGTGCACGTCGAAAACGTAATCGGCGCTGCAGGCCTCGCGCATGACGCACTGGCGCCACTGCTCGAGCGCCGTGATCCGCGGCAGGTTTTCAACCCAGTCGCTCAAGACCGCTCGCACCATGCGCACGTTTTCCACCGGATCCGTACCCAGCCTGTCTACAAGGCCGGCGCCCATCGCATCGTATAGCACCGGCCAGCCGCGGTTGTGGTTGATTCCGGTGCCGCGATTGTAGCGCCCCTGATGCTGACCGAATTCGATGTCGCCCATGCCGAGCGGATTAACCATCGGAAACAGCACGAATTGTGCCTCGAGCTCGCCCGCGGCATCGGCAGCGCGTAACAGCTGCAGCAGGTGATGCAGGACCAGGATGCCGGGCTGCTCATCCGCGTGCAGCGCCGCCTGCAGGTATACTTTTTTCGTAGCGTTTTGCGGGCCGATACGAAACCAGGTCAGCTCGGTGCTACGGCCCGGCGTGTCCCCGATCAGCAGCTGACTGACTTTGTTAAAACTCATGCAACGATGGCGCCACCGTCGACATCGATGATCGTGCCGGTAACGAATTCATTCTCGAGCAGGAAAATCGCGGCGCTGGCGCATTCCTCCGCGGTGCCGGCACGCGGAATCAAATGGCCCTCCGTGCCCTTTGCGTAATAATCGCGTCGTTCGTCACCTTCGAGCGGCGACATCGGGGTGTCGATCAGCCCCGGACAGACACCGTTGATCCGAACCGGGCTGATTTCGTTGGCAACCAGGTGAATAAATGCCTCGACCGAACCACCGACGCTGCCGATGGCGAGCGTGCCCGGGCGATATTTACGCGCGGGATAACCGCTGAACAACACCGCCGCGCCGCGCGATGACATATGCGGTACGCCGAGACGCACGCTATTGACATAGCCCCAGAGCTTGGCAAACGAATTCTGAAAGCCATCGAGGTCCATTTCCAGGAAAGGACCGATCGCGCGAGGCCCGCCGGTGGCCGCGTTGACGAGATAGTCGAAGCCATGATTTTTCTCGAACAGGTCGCTCAGCGCGGCGCGATCCAGCACGTCGACCTGCACGCATTCGACCCCGTCGATCTCGCGTTCGCTGCGACTGCCGGCGATCACTTCAGCGCCGCCGTCGCGCAGCATCTCGGTTGTCGCAAGACCGATACCCGAGGTACCGCCCAGCACGATTGCTTTTTTACCTGAAAAATCTGTCATACGCTTCCCCTGTGGTTGTCCGCAAATACTACGTCATTCCGGCGAATGCCGGAATCCATTTTGACGCTATTGAAAGTCTAATCCGGGCACAGCCCGGCTGATATTAGGAATTTTTAGGAATATTAGGAATGGATTATGCGGTCCGATGCATCGGCTCGAAGCCGCAATGACGGAAACTAGATGATACCGCTTTCCAGGCTGGCGGCCATCAGCATACCCAGCTCTTCGCACTGCTGCTCGAACTCCGATCGATACTCGCCGTGCAGAATCATCGGTTCCTGTACCGGCTTCCATTTAAGCCCCGTCGTTATCTTGCCGATCGCTATTTTCGTACCCGTACCGTCGAGCCCGGCATGAATATAGGCGGCATATGGCATCGCCTCGGTCCGCTCCAGGCAGGGATAGTAAATTCGGTCGAAAAAATCTTTCAGGGCGCCGCTCATGTAACCGAAATTCTCGGTCGTGCCGAGAATGATCGCATCCGCCCGGAGCACGTCGTCGGCAACTGCCTGCAACGGCGGAATGTACTTTACGCTGACGCCTTCGATATCCTCGTGGCGCGCGCCGCGCAACGTGGCCTCTACCAGTTTTTGCGTATTGGGCGACGGGTTGTGCGCAACAATCAGTAAATGCTTGGCTTCCGGCATATTCAGATCATAAAGGCTTGAAAGATCAATGGATAGTGCATTTACCGGTGCAAGCCAAAGATTAGTTTCAATCCGAAACGAAAAAAAATGAACAAAATGAACATTATTTCGAACAATACGAAAAGGATTATTTGACAAACTGAAAATCGAAGCGTAGATTCATCTGGCTTGTCGATGTAACTAAAAAACATAAACTACGGAGGAACACTCATGTTCAAGAAGATCGCGCTGTTAGCCGCGGTTGCCGCCTTATGCACGCAATCGGCCTATGCCGGCATGGCAGAAGCCGAAAAATGGGTAAACACCGAATTCCAGCCCTCCTCGCTGTCCAAGTCGGACCAGATGAAGGAAATGGAATGGTTTATCAATGCGGCCAAACCGTTCGAGGGTATGGAGATCAACGTATTATCAGAAACCATTCCAACCCATGAATACGAATCCAAGACGCTCGCCAAGGCATTCGAGGAGATTACCGGGATCAAGGTCAACCACCAGTTACTCGGTGAAGGCGAAGTGGTACAGGCGGTACAGACCCAGATGCAAACCAAGCGAAATCTGTACGACGCTTATATCAACGATTCAGACCTGATCGGCACCCACTCGCGCCTGCAACTGGCCATCAACCTGTCGGACTGGATGGCGGGCGAAGGCAAGGATGTCACCAACCCAATGCTCGACGTCGATGATTTCGTTGGTAAATCCTTTACCACCGGGCCTGACGGCAAACTGTATCAGTTACCCGATCAACAATTCGCCAATCTTTACTGGTTCAGGAAGGACTGGTTCGATCGTGCTGACCTGAAAGAGAAATTCAAAAGCATGTACGGCTACGATCTGGGCGTTCCGGTCAACTGGTCGGCTTACGAGGATATCGCCGAGTTCTTCTCGGTACACGTCAAGGAAATCGACGGAGTTACGGTCTACGGCCATATGGACTATGGTAAACGTGCGCCCGATCTCGGCTGGCGCATGACCGATGCCTGGCTTTCGATGGCCGGCGCCGGCAGCAAGGGTTTACCGAACGGCGTGCCCGTCGACGAATGGGGTATCCGCATGGAACCGGGTACTTGTAATCCTGTCGGCGCGTCGGTATCGCGCGGCGGGGCCGCCAACGGGCCAGCCGCCGTCTATGCAATTCGTAAATGGGATGAGTGGTTACGCAAGTACGCGCCTCCCGGTGCCGCCAGCTACGACTTCTACCAGTCTTTACCGGCACTTTCGCAGGGTAACGTGGCCCAGCAAATCTTCTGGTACACCGCGTTCACCGCATCCATGGTGGCGCCCAAGAGCGCCGGCAACAATACCGTAGATGCCGACGGTAATCCGTTATGGCGAATG
>JAASSH010000113.1 GCA_021767985.1 Gammaproteobacteria bacterium
ATCCTGCAATTGCTGCTTTTGCTCGGCGTCAAGCGAATCCAGGAATGCGGCCAGTGATGAAATCACCAGCGGCGCCTTCTCGTTTATCATCTGCGTTTTCTGCTGCACCATTTGCATCATGCGAGCCTGGTTAAAACTCGGTTCCTGCAGCAGTGCGCCAATTTCATCGACCTGCTGCTGCCTGGCCCCTTTGGCATCGAGCATGATCCGGGCCACGGTTTCGGCGAGTTCGGTAAAGCGCTGTTGCTGTTGGCTATCGAGATTCAGCTTCCTGGTAACGCGTTCGGTCACAAATTCGACCTTTTCCTCCGGGCTCATGCCCCAGCCGCCATGTTTGCTGTAGGCGTAGACCGCGCCTGAGCTACCGATAATAATCAGGACTGCCGTAATAATTCGTTTTGAAAGTTTCATGGGTGTTCTCCGTTGTTGATTAACGAAGACAGATTCTAGGGACGGGACAGTTACAAAGCTTTTCGATCGGGTAACGATTTGTAACAGTTTGTAACAGTCAATCCCGCTGCTTTTGCACGGCGGTCAGCATACCTCGCAGAATGTTGATTTCGTTGCGCGTCATTTCATTGCGCAGGTAGAGACGCCGCAACCGCTGCATGATCAGGCCCGGTTGTTGCGGATCGAGGAATCCGCTTTGCTCCAGCACCCTTTGCAGGTGCTCGAAATAACCCTCGAGCTCGGCACTGGTGGCCGGCTGGTCATCCAGGTCGGGTGCTCTGGCCACCGGCATTATCGACTGCTGCCGATAAATTTCGTAACACAATAGCTGGATTGCCGACGCCACGTTGAGGGAACTGAATTCGGGATTGGTCGGAATACAAACCATGTAGTTGCAGAGCTGCATTTCGTCGTTGGTCAGGCCGGAATGCTCGCGCCCGAAAACCAGCGCTACCCGGCTGGCATCATCCATCTGCAGAATTTTTCCGGCCATTTCCTGCGGTTCCAGCTCTGGCCAGGCAAGTGAACGACGGCGTGCACTGGTCGCGATGACGCAGCTACAATCGGCAACGGCCGCCGGCAAATCCGCTACGGTTTCGCGTTGATCGAGCACCAGGTTCGCTCCCGAAGCCCGCGAGTAAGCGACCTGACCTACCGGACACTGCGGGTCGACCAGGGTCAGGTTAGCGATACACATGTTAAGCATGGCACGCGCGGCAGCCCCGATGTTCCCGGGATGCGTGGTACCGACCATGACGATCTTGATATTTTCGAGCTTCAAACAGCTGGTCTCCGGTTCAAATAGCGCAATTCCTGTCCAGACCCGTTATCCACGGTTTTAATTCTGGTTTATCGACAGGCCGTTTGCTAGACTGCGCGCCTTTCCCAGATCGACGAAATCCCAGCCATGCAGCCCATGTTGAATATTGCGATTCGAGCGGCCCATCACGCCGGTGATTTTATCGTTCGCAAGATCAACAAACTACCCGACTTGCAGGTCGAAGTAAAAGCCCGCAACGATTTCGTCAGTGAAGTCGATCATGAGGCCGAAGCCAGAATAATTACCGAATTGCTCAAGGCTTATCCCGACCACGGAATTATTGCCGAGGAATCCGGTGTCATCGAAGGCCAGGGCGAATTCCGCTGGATTATCGACCCGCTGGACGGAACCACCAACTATCTGCACGGCTTTCCCCAGTACGCGGTTTCTATCGCCTGCGAGCATCGCGGACGGCTGGCCCATGGCGTCATCTACGACCCGTTCAAGCAGGAGTTGTTCGCGGCCAGCCGTGGGGACGGCGCCACGCTCAACAACCGGCGCATCCGCGTCAGCAAGATAAAGTCGGTCGACGGCGCGTTAATCGGAACCGGGTTTCCATTCAAGCATCCTGAGCAGCTCGATAGCTTCCTGAAAATCTTCAGCGCGTTCTTCGAATCTGCCAGCGATATGCGCAGGGCCGGCTCTGCCGCGCTCGACCTGGCTTACGTCGCCGCCGGGCGGCTCGATGGTTTCTGGGAATCGGGGCTAAACGCCTGGGACATGGCCGCGGGGGCGTTGATCGTGCGTGAGGCTGGCGGCCTGGTTACCGATTACGACGGCAACGAACATTTCCTCGAGAATGGACAGGTTGTCGCCGGCAATCCCAAGATAATTGCCGATATGCTGCGCACTATCAGGCGCCAGCAAAAAAGCTAGGCTGTAATCGCTGCACGGAACTAACCGAGCAAGACGTAGCGGGAGGCTAAAACGGCTGCAGTTCGATCCGCAATCAGGCGGTTAACGATAGTTGCGCAGCTGCCCGACGAGCACGCCGTGGATGCTCACCCGTTCCGCAGGATAAATCATCGGTTCCATATCCGGATTTTCGGGAATCAGCGCAACCTGGTCTTCACCGCGCCGCTTGAACCTTTTCAACGTGGCTTCGGCCTTGTCAATCATCGCCACGACGATATCCCCGTCGTTGGCCACCGGCTGTTTCTTGATGATGACATAGTCCTCGTCGAGGATTCCGGCATCGATCATCGAATCGCCGGTGACGCGCAGTGCGAACAACTCGGGGCCCATGAACATCTCGGCCAGGTTTAGTTCCTGCTGGTCCTCGATCGCCTCGATCGGCAGGCCGGCCGCAATCTTACCGGCCAGCGGTATCGTCGGCGGACTGACCAATGGCAGATCCTTGAGACTCATGCCTCGGGAATTGCCCTTGATACGATCGATATAGCCCTTGTCTTCGAGCGACTGTACATAGCGATGTATGGTGCCGTGCGATGTGACGCCAATGGCGACGCCAATCTCCTTGAACCTCGGCGCGTAGCCGTGCTGGGCGATATAGTTACGGATGAATTGAAGTGTCTTTTGTTCCTGTGAAGTGAGCATGCCCGATCACCGTTCTCATTTTATTCTCAGCAAGTTTAGAGAAAATAATGAGAACATGCAAGACTCGTAAAGATCTGCCCGTCCCGCTACGCCGTGCATGGCGTCCTCAATCAAAACTTTCGCCGATTTGGTCACGCACCTGTTTAAATATCGTAAACGGGCAAAAAAAAGCCCCGTTTTAGACGGGGCTTTCGATGCTTGCAGGGAAACGCTAACGATTCTCGCGGTTGTCTATCAGGTTATCGACCACGCCGGGGTCGGCCAGGGTCGAGGTGTCTCCCAGGTTGTCGAGTTCGTTCGCGGCGACCTTGCGCAGGATACGGCGCATAATTTTACCGGAACGGGTTTTCGGCAGGCCGGGAGCCCACTGGATGATATTGACCTTGGCGATCGGCCCGATTTCTGAACGCACCTGTTTCACCAGCTCCGCCTTCAGATCGTCGTCACCCTCCTCGCCGGCCATCAGCGTGACATAGGCGTAAATGCCCTGCCCGGTAAGCTCGTGCGGGTAACCGACCACGGCGGCTTCGGCCACCTTGTCATGCAGCACCAGCGCCGATTCGATTTCGGCGGTACCGAGGCGGTGACCGGAAACGTTGAGCACGTCATCGACGCGGCCGGTAATCCAGTAATAACCATCCTCGTCCCGGCGCGCTCCGTCGCCGGTAAAGTAATAGCCCTTGAACATCGCGAAATAGGTTTCGTAAAAACGCCTGTGATCGCCGTAAACCGAGCGCATCATCGACGGCCACGGCGCCTTGATGGCGAGGTTGCCCTCGGCCGGATTGCCGTCGATTTCATTGCCCTGGTCATCGAGCAGAACCGGTACTACCCCGAAAAACGGGAAGGTCGCCGAACCCGGCTTGGTCGTGGTCGCGCCAGGTAGCGGCGTCATCATGTGAGCGCCGGTCTCGGTTTGCCACCAGGTATCGACTATCGGACATTTACCGTTGCCGACGACCTTGTGATACCACTCCCAGGCTTCCGGGTTGATCGGTTCGCCAACGGTGCCGAGCAATCGCAGGCTGCTGCGCGAAGTCTTGTTGACCGGCTCGTCGCCGGCGCCCATCAGCGAGCGAATCGCGGTCGGGGCGGTGTAGAAAATCGATACATTATGCTTGTCGCATACCTGCCAGAAACGGGAAATATCGGGATAGGTCGGGATACCCTCGAACATCAGCGTGGTTGCACCATTGGTCAGCGGGCCATAAACGATGTAGGTATGTCCGGTCACCCAGCCAACGTCCGCGGTACACCAGTAGACTTCGCCATCCTTGTAGTCGAACACCAGTTTGTGGGTCATCGCGGCCTGCAGCAAATAGCCGGCGGTGCTGTGCAAGACGCCCTTGGGCTTGCCGGTGGAGCCCGAGGTGTAAAGGATGAACAGCGGATCCTCGGCGTCCATATGCTCGGGTTCGCAGTCAGCGGAAGCCGCGGCCATGGCCTCGTGGTACCAGACATCGCGGCCATCCTCCCACTCGACCGGGTCACCGCCACGCTTGACGACGATGACCGAGCCTACGTTGGGGCACTGGCTGACCGCCTTGTCGGCATTATCCTTGAGCGGTACGCGCTTGCCGCCGCGCATCGACTGGTCGGCGGTGATGACCACCCGGCAATCGGAATCCAGGATTCGATCGCGCAGTGCGTCCGGTGAAAAGCCGCCGAATACGATCGAATGCACCGCACCGATGCGGGTGCAGGCGAGCATCGCGACAGCGGCCTCGGGGATCATCGGCATATAAATGGAGACACGATCGCCCTTGTTGACACCACGACTCTTGAGCACGTTGGAAAATTTGCAGACTTCCTGGTGCAGTTCGGCGTAAGTGATTTTGCGATCTTCGGCGGGATCGTCGCCTTCCCAGATGATAGCGGTCTGATCGGCGCGGCTATCCAGGTGACGATCGAGACAATTGTAAGAGACGTTGAGCTCGGCGCCTTCGAACCATTTGATGTGGAGATCGTCCTCGTCGAAGCTCCAGTCGCTGACCGAGTTCCAGGGTCTGAACCAGGAAATGTAATTTTCGGCCTGTTCCGACCAGAAACCCTCGGGATCTTCGACCGACTGGCGATACATGGATTCGTATTGCTCCGCGGTTACGTTTGCCTGCGCGGCGAACTCGGCTGGAGCGGGATAGGTTTTGATTTCTGACATCGTGCCTTCCTCTGGGATTGGTTTGTTTTATCTGTGGGCCCGGATATGCTTACACAAAGCCCGCCCAGCGACAAGATATTGCCGGATGGGTCGCCTATTCAAAATCTCAATACTGGATTCAAATTGGGCTGATTTCGCGCACTGTTGACCTGATCGTCACGATAAGTAACACTTTGTTGCAAAATCAGGTAACCAGGGGTAACACATTGTCACTCTTATCCTCCGATTTACGACCGACCGAAATTACCATCGTGGTGGTATTGATCGCTTCCCTGATCCTGTTACCGCCGTTGCTGCACCTGTGGTTTGCGATCGATTCGCCCTGGTACCTGCCTTACCTGGTCTGGTTCGGCATCATATTATTGTCCTACTACCTTCAGCGCCTGCTGCGTAAAAATGCAATTTGAACTGTGGCAGCTGTTCGTCGTCGGGGTACTATACCTGGGGCTGCTGTTTGTTATCGCAACCGCGACGGATCGCGGCTGGATACCTGAATCGCTGGCCAGCCACCCGCTGGTATACACCTTGTCGCTGGGCGTATACGCCACTTCCTGGAGCTTCTACGGCAGCGTCGGCTTCGCGCAGAAGGAAGGTTTTAATTTCCTGACGATTTATCTCGGCACCACACTCGCGTTCGTCGCCTCGCCCATCCTGTTGCGGCCGATCCTGAAAATCACCGAAACCTATCGTCTTGCCTCGCTGGCCGATTTGTTTGCGTTTCGCTACCACAGCCAGCTCGCAGGGGTGCTGGTCACTCTGCTGGTGCTGACCGGTACCCTGCCCTATATGTCGCTGCAAATAGAGGCGGTCACCAATACCCTGCAAATCATGACGAATGAAACCGAGCAGCAGCTTATCGCGCTGATGGTTTGTATCATCGTTGGGCTGTTCTCGATCCTGTTCGGCACGCGCCACCTTTCGCTGCGCGAAAAGCATCGCGGCCTGGTGGTTGCAATCGCCTTCGAGTCACTGGTCAAGCTGGTCACTCTGCTGCTCGTCGGACTGTTCGCGGTGTTCGGTATCTTCGGCGGCTTCGGCGAGCTCAATCGCTACCTGCATGAGCACCCCGAGGCCAACGCGGCGCTGTTCGCCCCGGTGACCGAGGGACCCTGGGCGACCCTGATGCTGCTGTCTTTCGCCGCCGCCTTCCTGCTGCCGCGCCAGTTTCACATGATTTTCGTCGAGAGTATCGAGCACAAGAACATCGAAACCGCGAGCTGGGCATTCCCGCTATTCCTGCTGTTGCTGAATTTGTCGATCCCGCCAATCCTGTGGGCCGGACAGTCGATGCAGCTTGCGATCCCGGCTGATTTTTTCGTGCTCGGAATTACGCTCGACAGCGGTTCTTCGGTGCTGCCGATTCTGACCTTCATGGGCGGACTGTCCGCGGCCAGCGCGATGATTATCGTCTCGACCCTGGCGCTGGCCTCGATGTGCATGAACAACTTCGTGCTGCCGGCGAGCTTTCCGCCCAAGCTTTCCCGCGGCGCCAGTATGTACGAGTGGCTGCTGTGGGGACGTCGCTTCGTGATCATGTCGATTGTCGGAATCGGTTACATGTTTTACCTGGTGCAGGATCAAAATCCCGGGCTCGCGGGATTAGGCCTGATTTCTTTCGTGGCCGTGGCGCAGTGTTTGCCGGGCGTGGTGGGCCTGCTCTACTGGCCGCGCGCCAACAAGAATGGTTTCATCGCCGGGCTGGTGGTCGGTGCCACGATCTGGGGTTTCACCCTGTTCGTGCCGCTATTCGAACGCGCCGGTATTATCGAAACGCCCTACTTCACGATCCCGGAACTCGCCATGAGTACCACCGACGCGGCTCTCTGGTCGCTGGTGCTCAACAGCCTGACTTTCGTCATCGTTTCGCTG
>JAASSH010000473.1 GCA_021767985.1 Gammaproteobacteria bacterium
GATATCATCACGCCCGTGCCATCCTGCACCCTTCAGTTCAAGCAGGAGCTGCCGCTGATGTTCCCCGAAGATGCCGAAGTCAGCAAGGTACAGCAGGCTTTTTTCGATCCCTTCGAGTACCTCGCACTGCGGCACAAGGCGGGCCTGCTGAATACCGATTTCGCGAACAGCATCGGCAAGATCAGCTACCACGTCGCCTGCCACCAGCGGGTGCAGCGCATCGGCCTTAAAACCCGCGACATCCTGGCGCTCATTCCGGATACCGAGATCGACGCGATCGAACGCTGCTCCGGGCATGACGGCACTTATGCCATCAAACAGGAGTTCCATGAGGTATCGATGAAAATCGTCAGGCCGGTCGTCAACCGCGTCAAGAAAGCGGAACCCGACGCCTATGCCAGTGACTGCCCGATGGCGGGACATCACATTTCTGCGGGGCTTGCCGACGGCAGCAGCACCCAGCACCCGATCAGCCTGCTGCGGCAAGCCTACGGTATATAGAGAATGGAGTTGAACATGAACCAGCAAATTACCCGCAACGACTTGATGAGCCTGGAACAGTATGCTGAAAAGCGCGGCGAGTTCCGGCAGCAGGTGCTTGAACATAAAAAACATCGCCAGGTAGCGCTTGGTCCCAACGCGACGCTCTACTTCGAGGACCGTTTGACCCTGCTGTACCAGATCCAGGAAATGCTGCGTATCGAAAAGGTTTTCGAGGCTGATGGCATCAACGAGGAACTCGAAGCCTATAACCCGCTGATTCCGACCGGACGTAATTTCAAGGCGACCTTCATGATCGAATATCCCGATCCGGCGGTGCGAGCCGCACAGCTCGAAAAACTGGTCCGCATCGAGGACCTGGTGTGGATGCAGGTCGGCGAGCATGACAAGATCTGGTCGATTGCCGACGAAGACCTGGAGCGCTCGACCGAAAACAAGACCTCCGCGGTACATTTCCTGCGGTTCGAACTCAGCGATGAAATGGCGCAGTCGCTGAAAAACGGTGCCGACTGGAAGATCGGCGTGCAGCATCCGGTCTATACCTACGAACTGGCTGTCGAGGGTGAAACCCGCGTCTCCCTGCTCAACGACCTGGACTAGCTTGCAGACCCGCTGCGATCACCGCTGACGCTGCGGGCCCTCGGGCATGTTGTCGGCGGCCTGCATTTGCGGTGACTTCAACACCTCCGGATCCTCGACGCAGGCGAGCAGGAAATCGATCGAGTCGAAGCCCCAGAAAACATCGCCATCCAGCACGAAAGCGGGCACGCCAAACATGCCCGCTTCGATTGCCGCCTCGCTGTTCTGCCGGAGCTGATTCTTGACCGCGTCTGCCGCAAGCAGCTGCTCCGCGTCTTCCACTCCCAGTTCGTCGAGTAATCGCTGCCACTGGTTCGGGTCGTCGGACGAGCATCCCTCGGCCCAGACAAATCGAAACAGTCGCTGCACCGCTTCGATTTCGCTACCCAGCGCGACGCTCAGGCGTAGCAGTTTCAGCGGATTGAACGGGTGCGCCGGCGGCATCGTCAGCGCTATTTCGTTGTTATCGGCCAACCAGCGAATATGGCGGAAGGTAAAACGTCGCATCGGTGGAATTTCGGCTGGCCCCAGGGTTTTCCAGTGATTCAATATAGCGGCGAACAGCACCGGTCGGGGGCGTATTTCGATATGCGGCGGGAAGCGCCACAGGCTTTCGCTTGCCAGGTAAGCAAACGGAGAGATGAAATCGAAGTACCAGTCAATTCGCTTCACATTCGTTTATCCATAGTTGATCTTACCAAAGGCCAGGGTATGTCGGGGCGGCGATAAGTTTTAATGACTTAGGTTTATCCGGTCCAATATGATATAAGAATACCTTCCTGGCAAGTTACCTTACGTCTATGCAAATAACAGTTCCGGGCCTAATCGCAATTCTTGGCTTGACCCTGGTTTCTGCGGTAAGCGCATCTCCAGTTGCCAGGGTTACCGCACTGGCCTCGACCGTCTGGATTCACCAGGGCGATGAAAAAAGAAGACTGACAGCAAACGATGAGTTGAGAATCGGGGATAGTATTGTCACCGGTGATAGTGGACGAGCCGAAATCCAGTTTTGGTCAGATCCCTTACTGCGAATTTATCCCCGCACCGAGTTCAGCTTCCAACCACAGGAAAAATCAAAAGCATCCCCAACGGGCAACCCTGGTGTGTGGTATCTGCAGCTCGGGAAAATCTGTGCCAAGACTGGACCACCGACCAATACAGGGCGTGATATCGTCATAACCGTAGCCGACAAGATGATCGCTGTCATACATCAATCGGCACATATTTGTCTGTCACGCGGCGAAGAAACGTCGTCGGTCCAACTACGGGACGGCAGCGTCGAGATTACCAGTTCGATCGACCAGAGTATCCTGGTTCTCAGCGAGGCCGGCATCGAGTTCACTCTTAATGACGATGGTACCTATCAACTCCTGCCACCGACAGATCCCGGCGTCACTGCCGAGGAAGCATTTATAACCGAAACAGTTGAAACCGGCACTGCAGTTCCCGATACCGCCGCAATCAACGAGGCGGAAAGCAAACAGCAGGCTGACGCATACGTTTACACGCTGTACCTGTTTTCGACTCGCTCCGAGGATGTCGCCAACCAGGTAAACAACGAGTTACAGCAAGCGGGACACGACAGCCGGATTCTGGTTGATGAAAGGGGGGTTCCTACCCGCTATCGCATCGCCGTTCCGGGATTCGATTCGCGCCAGGCCGCCGAGGAATACGCCGCTTCGATTGTCGGCACGCTGGGTATCAGGGATACCTGGATCGGTAGAGATCGGCCCAGCGAAGCTCGTACCGAGAATCCGCTAATAGCCGAAACGGTTGAAACCGGCACTGCAGTTCCCGATACCGCCGCAATCAACGAGGCGGAAAGCAAACAGCAGGCTGACGCATACGTTTACACGCTGTACCTGTTTTCGACTCGCTCCGAGGATGTCGCCAACC
>JAASSH010000474.1 GCA_021767985.1 Gammaproteobacteria bacterium
CGGCGATGCGGTCTGGTTGCAGTTCTGGCTACCGGATGATGGTTTAGAGGAATACTGTTTTGAAAGCGATTGTACTAACCCGATACGGCTCGCCCGACAACCTGCAATTCGCGGAGGTCGAAACGCCGGTTCCGAAGGATGGCGAGGTGCTGGTAAGAGTCGAAGCCGCCTCGGTAAACGACTGGGACTGGTGCCTGGTCAGGGGCAAGCCGTTTTACATTCGATTGTTTTGCGGTCTGTTCAAACCGAAGGTGCGGATTCCCGGCGTGGATATTGCCGGTCGGGTCGTGGCCATTGGCCGGGGCACCGGCGAATTTCAGATTGGCGACTCCGTTTACGGGGATTTATCCGAATGCGGATTCGGCGGTTTTGCCGAGTACGTTTGCGCCCCGGTCACGGCCCTGGCTTTGAAACCGGAAAACATGACCTGGACCGAAGCGGCCTCGATTCCGCATGCGGCCATGCTGGCACTGCAGGGTCTAAGAGAGCTGGGGAAATTACAACCCGGACAAAAGCTGCTGATCAATGGCGCGGGCGGCGGTGTCGGCACGCTCGGCTTACAGATCGCCAGGGCAATCGGCGTTGCCGAGGTAACCGGCGTCGATAGTTCGAGCAAGGCGGAGATGATGCGCCGGATCGGATTCGACCAGACGATCGATTACCGCGAAGACGACTTTACCGATCTCGGCGATTGTTACGATCTGATTCTCGACCCCAAAACGGATCGCTCCGTGTTCAGGTATTTGCGCGCGTTAAATCCGAAGGGTTCGTACGTTACCGTCGGCGGGCTGACCGGCCGCTTGCTGCAGATCTTTTCCCTGTCGTCCCTGGTCCGTCGCATTACCGGGAAGCAGGTTCGCATATTGGCGTTGAAGCCTAACCAGGGTCTGGACTACATCAACGAATTATTCGAAGCGGGGAAGTTAAAACCCGTGATCGACGGTCCTTTTGAACTGGCAGACGCGGTCGATGCGCTTAAGCGGTTCGGTGCCGGCAAGCATATCGGTAAAGTTGTAGTAACCGTGAATTCCGGAGACGGTTAACTTAGCTCTGCACGGCCGAGCAGGTTGTATACGACCACGGGTTTGGCGATGCCCTTCAGCGTTAGCTCCCCGATTTCGCTGACTTCGACCTGGTCCTCGACGGCGAGGTAGGTCTTTTTGCTGATCAGGACCTGTCCGTCGGCCGCGGTGTCGCACAGGCGCGACGCGAGATTGACCGCGTTGCCGTTTGCGGTGTAGTCGTAGCGATCCTCGTATCCGACGATTCCCAGCGTGGCATAGCCGCTCGCGATGCCGATACCGAAACCCAGTCTATACCCCTGTTTTTGCCAGTTCAGATTCAGTTCGTCGAAACGAGCGCGCATGGATAGCGCCAGTTTTATCGCCATTAACTCGGGTTCGTCGCAGGGCAGCGGATCGTTGAAGAAAACCATCAGGCCGTCGCCGGCGCGATGATCGATCGTGCCGCCGAATTCGGCGACCAGCTTACCCATTTCCTCGTGGTAGCGCTGCAGTACCTCCATGACTTCCTCGGGTTCCATGCTTTCGGAAAATCCGGTGAATCCGCGGATATCGCAAAATAGCGTGACGACATAACTGCGGTGGCTCTCCAGCATCGACTCCTTGTGTTCGGCGAGCACGACCTGGGCCACCTCGGGCGCGAGAAATCGTTTCAGCCGCGCGAGCTTCTGGATTTCGTCGACCTGGTCGTTAACCCGCTGTTCGAGGTTGTCGTTCAGTGCCGCCAGTTCCTCGGCCTGGCTTTTAACGACACGGGTCTGGGATTCGACCTCGTGGTTCAACTGGGTCAGGCGCGCGGTCTGGTTCAGCAGCGCGGCAATTATCAGCAAAATGTACCCGGAGATTTCGATCCGCGGATCGTAGTGCGTGTAAAGCGTGACGATAATGATGGAAACACCGGCAATACCCAAAGCCAAGGGGTAACGTCGGCCGTGAAACCGCCGGTCATAGAACAGCCCCATGATCGCAACCAGTCCGAGCAGCCACATCAGCAGCGCCTGCAGGTGGGGATTGAATTCGATGCCGGGAAAACCGAGGGTCGCGATCGAACTCAGAATAAGGACCTTGCCGTAACAAACGAGCAGCGAGGCGGCGGCGCCGAAGTAGGCGAGCGAACCGAAAGGAATTCGAGAGGCGGTAACGCGGGAATCGTCAGCTAAGGCCTGGCTTTGCATTTTCTGTCTTGTTCCCGCTTGGCGAAGTTCCTTGTTTTAATGGCTGTATGGAATCGACTCGAGCGAATTATAACTTTTGTCCCGTTCGCGGGCTACAAAACGTTCCTGGCCTCTCACTTAACAATATTTATTGAAACCGTTTGAGCCGCGGAGGACGAGCCATTATAATGCCCGACTATGTGTATCCATTGGCAACACAGTGGGCTAGAACAGCGGCGCTTCGCGTTCGAATCGAGCCGCAAGCGCATAAGAAAAGTCTCGAAAGCCGCAAGGCGCGAGACGTGACGGCTGCGCAGATTTTACGAGAGTTCATGAAACCATACGTCTCCATCCAGGGACGGACTCCACAATCGGGCTTATTGCAGCAAAGGAGGCGACCCCGTGTCGATTGAGCAAAGACCAGACCCCAGCGCACTGCGCGAGATACGCCGCAAGATCGGCAAGTACGAAATCCTGTCGATGCTGGATCATGGCGCAACCGGTACCGTCTTCGAGGGATACGATCCCGAAGTCGAACGCCGCGTCGCGATAAAAACGCTGCACCCGCACCTGCTGAAGGGCAGGTTGGGCGATGGCCTGCAGGCCCGATTCAAGCGCGAGGCGATCTCGGCGGCAAGATGCCTGCATCCTAATATCGTCGCCATGCTCGAGTACGGCCTGCACGATGACCGGCCTTTCATCGCGATGGAGTACGTGGACGGGGTCTCGGTGCAGAAGTTCATGGAGCGCCGGCAACGGCTCAAATGCGGCATCAGCCTGAAACGCAGCGTCGTCA
>JAASSH010000114.1 GCA_021767985.1 Gammaproteobacteria bacterium
AAGGGGCGGAAAAAGGAACGTCAGCCGCGCGACTCGTACAAGGAGATCTGGGATTGCATCGATAGCCCTCACCCGCGCCGCGACGATCCAGGGCGACTGGTTATCCCGCGCTGTTTCGCAGTGTCCGAATGGGCCTACTTTTTATCCCAGGTGTTCGTGCAGCTGGGTATCCCGGTCCACGTCGACAACGTGCGCGATAGCGACCTCGCCGAGGCGCAGCCGCGGTTTAACGTTGATTGCTGCGCACCGCAGATGGGTGCGGTAGGTCAATTCCAGCGCCTGGCCTCCGAATCTCATGGCATGATCCTGGGCCCGCAGATAGAAAGTCTGCCTACCGGGGGATTGAGTAGCGGGTTGACCTGTACCACCAACCAGGGAGGCGTTGCCGTCGCCACCAGTCTGGCCCTGGATGACAATCCCGATGCTCGCTTTCACCTGTTTCACTTCCGTGTCGACAGCCTGGATGCCGGCCCGCTGAGCGATCAATTCCTTGCCGGGCTCGAGCCCGTTTTCGATTACTACGGAATCAAACCGGATGCCCGTGGGCTGGAGAACATCGTTGCCAGGGCCCTGGAGGCTCATCAACGCCTGCGTCGCGAGGCGGCTGATCTGGCGGCCGAACTCATCGAAGAAGCGCTGGATGAAGGCCATCAGATAGCGCTCGTGGTGGGACGGGAGTACGTACTCAATCCCGGGATCTATGACAGTCACGTGCGCCGCCTGCTGCGGGATCGTCAGATGGCCGTTATCCCGTCTTACGTGCTGGATGTGGATCTCGATCCCGATTATGCGCATATCTACTGGCGTAACCCGCATTTCATCCTGACGGTGCTGAACGGGGTTGCGCGCCGGTCCCTGTATAAACGCCTGCGACACCCACGCTTACAGGAGTTGTTTCAACGAATCGAGGAGGGTAACGCCCACGAGATGCTGGCGGTGGTTCAGGTATCCACCTTCAGTTGCGGCCCTGACAGCATAATTACGCACTACGTGGCGGAGATCATGAAGCAGCGGCCTTTTCTGTTAATCCAGTCCGACGCCGTGCTGAAGGAACTTGCGCACCTGGAGAACCGGGTCAATACCTATGTCATGCAGTTAAAGCAGGGGTTGCATGACAAGCTGGGTCTCGATAGCGGTCAGCCTTTCGAAATACGTGCGCTCGACGAACTCGTATCGAAGCAGCCCATAAATCCCGAAACCGACGTGATTTGTCTGCCGACGGTCGGCGATAACCGACCCCTGACCGCGGTCTTTCGGGCGGCAGGTTACACCTGCATCGAAAACTTCGGGGATGAAACCTATGACCTGCAGTCCCTGGTAAAGGCGGGGCGCAGAGTTGCCGGGCAAATGGTGTGTACTCCGCTGGCGGCGTTGTATTCCGATCTGAAAAACGGCGCCGACGAATTCGCCCGGCGCAAGCAGGCGGGCGACCCGGAATTCGCCGACAAACGGCGCCTTATTTTGATCGATACCCAGGGATCGGGGCCCTGCCGACAGGGCCAGTACCCTGGCTTACACCGGCTTTTCTTCAAAAACGCTGCTCAGCCCGTGGTAACGTCGGATCGGAGTTGCAGCGGTGTGCCCGGCGGTGCACTGGTCGAATTCATGCTGGTGGAGGAAGATGAAGGTTACAGTAGCGGCTTTCCCGACTGGATGATGCTGCGCTTCTACCAGGGCGTAATCCTGAAAAGTGCATTGCAGGATGTCCTGTTCAAGGTCGGCGCGGAATGCCGTGACTACGACGAGTATCAGCGTTTCGTTTCCGACCACCGGGCGTTGCAGGCAGAGATTTACCGCTTGCTCGAAGCCTGGAAAGGTCCGGGTCGCTTCAGTCGTAAGCTGATAAACTTCTTCGGCAGACATAGCCTCGCGAGTATCCCGATCATGTATTTCGCCTACCGCGCGCATGGCCTGGAATTCGTCAAACCGCTGCGGCGCTTCGCGGCGAAATGGCAGATTCGAAGAACCTCGCCCGCGGACAGGCTCAATATCATGATCAGTGGCGAAGGGTACATGCGTCTCTCCCAGGCGCCGGAGATTTTTCAGATCCTGCTGGCGGCAATCGGGTTCAGGCGTTTCAATCTGAAGTTATCGCCGGTGATGTCCTACATGGAGGTGATTCTGCGGGAAGCCCTGGAGAAAAGCGGTAGTGCAATCGAGAGCATCCGTGCACGACAGGCGCGAGTCGGCAGCAACGACGCAGATGCTGCCAAACTGCGTCTCGCGAAACGCAGATTCCGAATGGTCAAACTGTTGACCGGAATCTGGCGCAATCTGTTAGCGCGCCCCCTGTACCGGGCCAGCAGGCTCGAAATGCCGCCGCCGATCAGCGAAATGATTGACGCTTCGCGTGAACTGATACCGACTTATCGCCCCATAGGCGAACTCGCGCCGTATGTCGGCGAGGCGCTGGTAGAGTTGCGGCATGGCGCAGACGTCGTTCTGAACGTGGCGCCGAGTGGCTGCATGGTCTCCACCATGGGCGAAATCATGACTCCGAGTATCATGCATGCGCAGGGTGTCGAGTCGGGCCGCATCCAGACGCTGTTATCCGCCGAGGGCGATGTCGACGAAGAAGCGCTGACACTCGCCGTGCTAAAGGCGATCGGGCCGATGCGCTACTATCAGCGGCGAAAACTGGCCGCGGTAGAATAGGGGTGGTTATCGGCAGGACC
The DNA here is from genome assembly GCA_021767985.1 of Gammaproteobacteria bacterium. GTDB lineage: Bacteria > Pseudomonadota > Gammaproteobacteria. The sequence goes on from JAASSH010000114.1 coordinate 2,676, forward strand.
CGGCTGCAGATCGAATACACTTTTTTTGCCGACGATGCCGAGCAGTTAACCCTCGGCCTGCAGTTTTAGGCCACAATCCATCAACGCCCTGCTTGCTCAGTCCGGCGAGCTGCGAGTGTCTTTTTGCGGATGTCGCGGCCGTACCGGCGGGATTTGATCGTATTCGATGGTTTCACCGCCGTGGTAGACCATGAAGTGGCGACCCTTGGCGCGCGCGATCAGCGTGACGCCGACTTTTTGCGCAAGTTCCAGCCCCATCGCGGTAATGCCGGAGCGCGACAGCAGCACCGGGATCCCCATCAGTGCGACCTTGATGACCATTTCCGAGGTCAGGCGGCCGGTGGTATAAAACAGCTTGTCTTCGCCGGCGACGTCGTTAAGCCACATGTGACCTGCAATCGCGTCCACCGCGTTGTGGCGTCCCACGTCCTCGATAAACTGCTCGATACCGAAAGCCTCGCTGCACAGGGCACAGCCGTGCACGGCGCCGGCGTTCTTGTAGATTTCATTGTATTCGTTGAGCGTATTCAGCAGGCTGTAAATGGACGACTGCCTGAGAGCGGGCTGGCGCAGCGATACCTGGTCGATGTCCTCCATCAGGTCGCCGAACACGGTGCCCTGGCCGCAGCCGGTGGTGACGGTCTTGCGTTCCAGTCTGCGATCGAGGTTTTCGACGCCCTCATGGGTCACGATCGCGACCGACTCGGTTTCCCAGTCGACCTGGATCGCCTTGATCGCTTCGATATCGTCGATCATACGCTGGTTGCGCAGCCAGCCGAGGATCAGCAGTTCGGGATGATTGCCGAGCGTCATCAGCGTAACGACTTCGCGCTTGTCGAGGTAAATGGTGAGCGCGCGTTCGACCGCAATAGCGCCTTCGACGGGTTCACCGTATTCGTTACGGGCAACCACGTTGGCGGTCGCCTTGAGACCGGCGTTGCTTAGTTCAGGCAGGCGCCTTTGACGGCTGGTGGCCAAGAGACTTCAGCCTCCGGTCAAATTCATATGACGCAGCAGGATTTCCTGGGAATTGAGATTGAAGTCGTGCCCCTTGGGCTTGATCTGCATCGAGTCGATCAGGGCCTGTTCCAGCGCCTCCGGCTCACCCGGGTGAGAGCGCATGACGTGGCGCAAATCCATCGAGTGCTCCTGCCCCAGGCACAGTAGCAGGCGGCCCTCGGCCGTGACGCGCACCCGGTTACAGCTGTCGCAGAAGTTGTGGCTATGCGGCGAGATAAAACCGACACGGGTATTGTCGTGGCCGCCCAGGCGATAGTAGCGCGTGGGGCCGGCGGTCGTCATCGTGCTCGGTATCAGCTCGAAATGCTGCTGCAGGTCTTCGAGTATTTGGTCGCTGGAATAATAGGCCACCGCGCGGTCGTGGTGATCGTTCTGTCCGAGCGGCATTTCCTCGATGAAGCTGACGTCGATGCCGCGGTCGATGCAAAAATTGACCAGGTCGAAAATTTCATCGTGGTTATGGTTCCGCAGGACCACGGTATTGATCTTGATCTGTTCGAAATCGCAGGCGATTGCCGCATCGATGCCGTCCAGGGTCTTTTTCAGTTCGCCGACCCGGGTCATGTCGCGAAAGCGATCGGGCCGCAGCGTGTCGAGACTGACGTTGATGCGCGTGACCCCGGCATCCTTCAGCGGTCGCGCGTATTTCACCAGTTGGGTCGCGTTGGTCGTCAGCGTCAGGTCGCGCAGGCCTTCGGTTGCGCCGAGGTTGCGAAACAGTTGCATGATATTCTGGCGCACCAGCGGTTCGCCGCCGGTAATGCGTATCTTGTCGACTCCGAGCCTGATGAAGGCGCGTCCCACGCTCTCCATTTCTTCCAGCGTCAGCAGCTGCGTGCGCGGCACGAACTTCATTTTTTCCGGCATGCAGTAGACGCAGCGCAGATCGCAACGATCGGTAACCGACAGGCGTACGTAACTGACGGTGCGCCCGAAACGATCGATTAGCTGGTTGTGTGCAGTTGTCGCTGACATAGGACGGGCTATTCTAGCAAGATTGAAATAATTTGGAATGCAATGTTGCTGGTACAGTAAATTAGTATTGCTGGCACTAGTCTGGTGTGCGGCGCTCATTTACCTTCGCGTTTTTTAACCCTGCAATTACGGTGGTTTATTGTCATGTTGATAGGCGTTCCCAAGGAAATCAAGAATCACGAATATCGGGTCGGCATGGCGCCGGCGAGTGTGCGCGAGGCGATCAAGCACGGTCACCAGGTCATGGTCCAGTCCAATGCCGGCGAGGGCATCGGCGTCGGCGACGCCGAGTATGCACAGATTGGAGCCGAGATCATCGACACGGCCGATGAGATCTTCGCGCGCGCGGAGCTGGTGGTAAAGGTCAAGGAGCCGCAGGCGAACGAACGCGCGATGCTGCGCGAGGGCCAGGTACTGTTTACCTACCTGCACCTGGCGCCGGATCCGGAGCAGACCAAAGACCTGGTTGCCAGCGGCGCCACCTGCATCGCCTACGAAACCGTAACTTCGCCGCATGGCGGCTTGCCGCTGCTGGCGCCGATGTCGAAGGTCGCCGGGCGCATGGCGATCCAGGCGGGCGCCTACTGCCTCGAACATCCGCATGGCGGTCTCGGCATGCTGCTCGGCGGCGTGCCGGGCGTCGATCCGGCCAAGGTAGTCATTCTCGGCGCCGGCGTGGTCGGCACGCACGCGACGCATATCGCCGTCGGCATGGGCGCCGATGTCTGGGTCATCGACCGCAACCCGGAAGCCATCGAGGCGCACTGGAAGCAGTTCGGGCGCAGCACCAACACCGTGTTTTCGACCCAGGATGCGGTAGAACGCCACGTGCTGGATGCGGACCTGGTGATCGGCGGCGTACTGATCCCCGGAGCCGAAGCCCCCAAGCTCGTCACCGCCGAGATGGTCAAGGCAATGAAACCCGGCGCGGTCATCGTCGACGTCGCTATCGACCAGGGTGGCTGTTGCGAGACCTCGAAGCCGACGACGCATGCCGAACCGACCTATATCGTCGACGACGTCGTGCATTACTGTGTTGCCAATATGCCGGGCGGCGTGCCGCGCACTTCGACCTACGCGCTCAACAACGTCACCCTGCCGCACGTGCTGGCGCTCGCCGGCAAGGGCTACCGCAAGGCGCTAATGGAGGATCGCTGGCTGCGCGACGGACTCAACGTGCACAATGGCAAGATCACCCAGCGCGAAGTAGCTCATGACCTGGGCTATGATTTCCACGATCCCGAGGAAGTGCTGCGGCATGACTGAGTTACGCGTCGCCTGTATCCAGAATACCGCGACGCGCGATATCGAGGCCAATGTCGACTGGGTTTGCGCGCGCATCGACGAAGCCGTTGCGGGCGGCGCGGAATTTATCGCGTTGCCGGAGACCGTTGGCCTGATCGAGCCGGTCAACGAACGGATTCCGGCGGCGACCTATGCGGAATCCGACGATATCGGTCTGGCGGCATTTCGCGGCAAGGCGCGCGAGCACAGCGTTATGCTGCTGGTCGGTTCGCAATTGATTCGCGAGGATGACCGGATTTTCAATCGCTGTTTCCTGCTCGATACCGATGGTGAAATTCGCGCGCGCTACAACAAGCTCCACATGTTCGACATCGAGTTGCAAAACGGCGAGGCTTATCGCGAATCGGACGCAATCGCGCCCGGCGACAAGGCAGTCGTTGCAGAAACCCCGTACGGCAGGCTGGGTCTGTCGATTTGTTACGACCTGCGTTTCGGCGCCCTTTACCGGGCACTGGCTCATGCCGGTGCCGAAATGATCACGATCCCGGCCGCGTTTACCCAGACCACCGGCAAGGCGCACTGGCATACGCTGGTGCGGGCGCGCGCTATCGAGACCGGCGCTTTTATTATCGCTCCCAACCAGTGCGGACACCACTGCGACAAGCGTTACTCCTACGGCCATTCGCTGATCATCGATCCATGGGGTGAAATCCTGGCAGATGGAGGCCCCGAGCCAGGTGTCATCTATGCCGATCTCGACCTCGACCGGGTTGCAAAGGCGCGTAGCCGTATCCCCGCGCTCAGAAACGAGCGCAGTTTTACGCTGGAGCAGCAATAGCGGCTGTTATCCCGGGGTTCCTTCGAGGGGGTCAGAGCAAAAATTCCGGCACTATCGGGCCAACTCGATGAAAGATCAAAGAATTTTTG
>JAASSH010000115.1 GCA_021767985.1 Gammaproteobacteria bacterium
AGGCGTCGAATACATGTGCGTCAACACCGACGTACAGGCGCTGAAAAAGATGGAAGTACGCACGACGATGCAAATTGGCGCCAGCATAACAAAGGGTCTGGGCGCAGGTGCCGATCCGGGTATCGGGCGGCAGGCGGCGCTGGAAGATCGCGAACGTATCCAGGAAGTGATCGAAGGCTCGAACATGCTGTTCGTTACCGCCGGCATGGGTGGCGGTACCGGCACCGGTGCGGCGCCGGTGATTGCGCAGATTGCCAAGGAAATGGGAATACTGACGGTCGCGGTCGTAACCAAGCCGTTCGGCTTCGAACGCAGCAAGCGCATGTCACAGGCCGATGTGGGCATCAAGGAACTCTCCAGCGTGGTCGATTCGCTGATTACCATCCCGAACGACAAGCTGATGCCGGTACTCGGCAAGCAGACCTCGTTGCTGGAAGTTTTCGAAAAGGCCAACGACGTGCTGCGCGGTGCGGTACAGGGGATCGCCGAGCTGATTACCTGCCCCGGCCTGATCAACGTCGACTTTGCCGACGTGCGCACGGTCATGTCGGAAATGGGTATGGCAATGATGGGTTCGGGTGCCGCGACCGGTGACAATCGCGCCAAGGAAGCGGCAATGGCCGCAATCGCTTCGCCGTTGCTGGAAGACGTCAATATTTCAGGAGCACAGGGCATATTGGTCAACGTCACCGCGGGGCTGGATCTGGCCATCGGTGAACTCGACGATGTCGGTACCGCGATTACCGAGCTGGCTTCCGCCGATGCCAACGTCGTGGTTGGAACCGTCATCGACTCGAATATGAACGATGGTGAACTGCGCGTCACGATGGTGGCCACGGGCCTCGGCAAGGACAGGGTACTGTCCGAAGTTCCGGCCGCGACCGCGATTCAGCCTGAAAGCAATGGCGAGGTCGATTACAAGAAGCTGGAACGTCCGACCGCGATTCGGCAGAAGGTTGTCGGCGATACGGTCGAGATGCCTGAAGACAAGGAGAGCATGGAGTATCTCGAAATTCCGGCATTCCTGCGTCGCCAGGCCGATTAAACGGCAATTCCTCTTGCCAGGAGACTGGTTCAGGGATGAACCATGACTCTTTAGTCTTCCCGCCAGCGCTTTCTTTATGAGTGATACGGTTTCACTGTCCCCGCAGGATTTCGTGGCCGAAGGCACCGACCGTGCCTGTTATCGACACCCGACAGAAGCGAAATACTGTATCAAGGTTTTACATCCCGAATGCCGCATCGGGCGTTTCTGGCGTGAAGTGAAGTACTACCGCAGGCTGCAACGACGCAAGGTCGGTTTCCATCATCTGACATCGTTTCACGGACTGGTCAAAACCAGCCTGGGCCTGGGCGCGGTGTTCGACCTGGTACTGGATGACGATGGCCGGGTTTCGAAATCACTGGAACATTACCTGGCCAAGGATGACCGGCGTTTCAACGACTGGGTGGTCAATGAAATCGAAAGTCTCAAACAGGACCTGTATGACCAGTGGATCGTATTTCACGATTTGAACCCAACCAACATACTGGTGCAGCGTATCGGCTTCGACGAGTTCCGCCTGGTCGTGATCGACGGCATCGGTCACAACCACTTCATACCGCTGGCCAGTTTTTCCAGCAGGATCGCCCGCAAAAAACTGGTTCGAGTCTGGAATCGACGCTACCGGCAGTGGTATGCCGCGTTTCCGTCGGTGGTCGGTCGGCTAAAGCCTTATCCAGTCATCCGCTCCTGAACGGATCGTCCGGGAGTTTCAGTCCTTACCCAGTTTCGATTTGAGCCAGTGGTCGATCGAGAATAACCCGCCGCCATAGATAATGCTGGTAAGCAGCATCGAACCCCACAGGTAATGCCAGACCAGGCCGGCTCCCTTGGCCAGCGTGGCGTAATAGGAGACCACGGCCATGATATTGACGAAGCTTAGCGCGATGGCGGTGAAGCGGGTGCCGAGTCCTGCAATCAGGAACACCGGGAATACCAGTTCACCGAAGGTTGCGAGGTAGGCCGCCAGTTCGAAGTTTAGTAGCGGTACCTGGTACTCGTATTCGAACAGGACCAGCGTGGTTTCCCAGTCTCCAATCTTGTGCATACCCGACTTCAGGAACACCCAGGCAACATATACCCTGATAAACAACAGGAATGGCGCCTCCAGCTTCGATAGCAATTCGCTCATCGTCTGCGTTGGTCCATCCAGTTTTTCTACTAATCCGATCATCCTGCTCCCCCGTGCTTTTGTTTGAATTTGTAGGTGTTTGGAACAGGGGTTCCCGAGAAAGTTCCTTCTCAGATTACACCGGGCAGCGGACATCTGCCCGGTTTAGCAAGCCCGGCTGTGAATCGAGGGTGCCATAGAGTGCGGTTGCCGGTTATATGGCAGCGATACGTTCCGCCTGCGCCCGCAGGCTGTTGAGCGCGGATTCGGCGTCGGCGAGTTTTTCCTTTTCTTTCGCGACCACGGCTTCCGGCGCCCGCGAAACAAAGTTTTCATTCGACAGCTTGGTATTGATGCGCTCGGCGTCCTGCTCCAGCCGCGCGATATTTTTCTGCAGTCGCGCGAGCTCGGCCTGTTTGTCGATCAGGCCCGCCAGCGGTATCAGCAGCTGCATTTCGCCGACCAGTGAAGTTGCGGAATCGGGTGCCTGCGCTGCGGCATCGATCCAGGTAATCGACTCCAGTTTCGCCAGCGATTGCAGCAGACCGCGATTGTTTTCGATGCGCTGTTGATCTTCGCTACTACCATGCTGACAGATAACGGGTAACGGCCGGCCGGGCTTGATATCCATTTCGGATCGAATCTGGCGCACGCCCATGATGAACTGCTTAACCCAGTCGAGCTCCGCCAACACCGCGTCGTCGATCAGCGCGGGATCTGATTTCGGATAGTCGCGCTGCATGATGGTTTCGCCCTCGATCCAGGCTAGCGGCGCGACGCGTTGCCAGAGCTCCTCGGTGATGTAGGGCATGACGGGATGCAACAACCGCAGAATCGATTCGAGCACCGTGACCAGCGTGTGGCGCGCGGCTTTTTTGGCCGCGACCGGGTAGTCGTCGGAGTAGAGAACCGGCTTGGAGAGCTCGATATACCAGTCACAATAGTCGTTCCAGACGAATTCATAGAGATCCCGTGCCACCAGGTCGAAGCGGTAGTTTTCGATGTGGTTGGCGATATCGCCGCTGACCTGCTGCAGGCGTGCGATGATCCAGCGATCCGCCAGCGTCGGGCTGCCCGCGGTGCAGTCTTCGCCCTCGGTGTTTTGCAACACGTAGCGCGTCGCGTTCCACAGCTTGTTACAAAAGTTGCGATAGCCTTCGATACGTCCCAGGTCGAATCGAATATCGCGTCCGGTAGTAGCGAGCGCGGTAAAGGTAAAGCGCAGGGCGTCGGTGCCATAGGCCGGTATCCCTTCGGGAAAATGCTTGCGCGTCGCGGCCTCGATTTTCGGAGCCATCTCCGGCTGCATCAGGCCGGTGATGCGCTTGGTCACGAGGTCGTCGAGGGAGATGCCATCGATCAGATCCAGCGGGTCGAGTACGTTACCCTTCGATTTCGACATTTTGTTGCCGTCGGCATCGCGCACCAGGCCGTGAATGTACACCTGGTGGAATGGCACTTCGTCCATGAACTTGAGGCCGAACATGATCATGCGCGCTACCCAGAAAAAGATTATGTCGAAGCCGGTAACCAGCACGCTGGTCGGATAAAAAGTCCGCAGCGCAGGATCCTCGCGGTCGGGCCAGCCGAGCGTGCTGAACGGCCAGAGCGCGGACGAGAACCAGGTATCGAGCACGTCTTCGTCCTGGGTCAGCTCGATATCCGCCGCCAGGCCGTACTTTTCACGCACCTGTTCGACGTTCGCGGCGACGTAAACGTTGCCGTAGTTGTCGTACCAGGCGGGGATGCGATGGCCCCACCAGAGCTGGCGCGAGATGCACCAGTCCTGGATGTCTTCCATCCAGTTGTAATAGGTCTTGCTCCAGTTTTCCGGGATAAAGCGAATTCTGCCGTCTTTGACCGCCGTGATCGAAGGCTTGGCAAGCGGCTCGGCGCGCACGAACCATTGGTCGGTCAGGTAGGGCTCGATGACCACGCCGGATCGATCGCCGTAGGGTCGCTTGTAGACATGATCTTCGACCTTGACCAACAGGCCGGCGGCCTCGAGATCCTTGACGATCTTGTCCCGGGCGTCGAAACGATCCATTCCCTGGTAGGCGGGCGGCGCGTTTTCATTCATTACCGCGTCGATCGTGAACAGGTTGATCACTTCCATTTCATGGCGTTGCCCGACTTCGTAGTCGTTGAAGTCATGCGCCGGGGTGATCTTGACGCAGCCGGTACCGAATTCGGGATCGACGTAGTCGTCGGTGATAATCGGAATGATGCGCGTCGTCATCGGCACCTGCACTCGCTTGCCGACGAAATCCCGGTAACGCTCATCCCCCGGGCTAACCGCGAGTGCGCCGTCGGCGAGAATGGTTTCGGGGCGGGTGGTCGCGATTTCGAGATGGGTAACGCCGTTGATCGGGCCGTCGACCAGCGGGTAACGTACGTGGTAGAGCGATCCCTGTTCCTCCTCGTTGATGACTTCGAGATCGGAGATCGCCGTATGCAATACCGGGTCCCAGTTAACCAGGCGCTTGCCGCGGTAAATCAGGTCTTCTTCGTAAAGTTTGATGAAGACTTCCTGCACCGCGGCGGACAGCCCGTCGTCCATCGTGAAACGTTCTCGTGACCAGTCCGGCGAGGCGCCCATGCGGCGCAGTTGGCGGGTAATGGTGTTACCGGATTCCGCCTTCCATTGCCACACGCGTTCGGTGAACGCGTCGCGGCCCAGGTCGTGGCGGGTTTTACCTTCCTGTGCAAGCTGACGCTCGACTACCATTTGTGTCGCGATGCCGGCGTGATCGGTACCCGGCTGCCACAGGGTGTTGTCACCCTTCATGCGGTGATAACGAATCAGCGTATCCATGATCGTATCCTGGAAGGCGTGACCCATGTGCAGGCTGCCGGTCACGTTCGGTGGCGGGATCACGATGCAGTAGGGATCACCTTCGCCGCTGGCGGCAAAATAACCCTTTTCTTCCCAGCGCTGGTACCAGGTCTGTTCAATCGAATGCGGATCGTAAGTCTTGTCCATCTCTCGGGCGGCGCAAATCAAAGGGCGCGATTATACCTTGCCCCCTGCGCGTTTTGCACTGTTTCTATCGTTCCTGGAAGCTGTGTTTTTCAGGTGGCTTCGAAGGGGTCAGAGCAAAAATACCGTTGAGAATTGAGTAGTAGAATGTTTTCCCCCGGTATTTTTGGTCTGACCCCGGGCGTCGCAAGGTGGGAAGATCCTTTGGCAGCGATTCGAAAGACCTGATACCGGTCCTGTTACTTCAGGACTTGTCGAGTTCTTTCTGGATCGCGAGTTTGATTTCCTGCCAGGCGAGTTCCATGTGTTCGTCGAGAATGCGACGGATGTTTTGCTCGAGCGCGGGATTGTTCTTGAACGGATCGACCACGACCACGACGAGGTCGGCATCGGTCTCGTCTGAATCTTCCGTGCTGTCGGTCTCCTCGGCTCCGGTATCGACGCTGGCAGGATCGTCTGCCTTGAGGCCCAGTTCCTCATCGAGACCGAGATCGGTGATGCTGATTTCCTCACCTGACTCGATCAGGTCGGTTAAAATCGGGATGTTGTTCTGATCGCTCATAGGTTGACGTGGTTTAGCGGATAACCGCGTTCCTTGTAAAAACTGTAGTGCTCGCGCGCCTGTTGCCTGTTCTCGTCGGTCACCAGTTCGATAACCCGTTCGAACTGGGCAAAATAAATCGGTACCGCGCTCGACAGGTTGATCAGCAATTGCCGATTGCTTCCGGGATCCGGGTTGTCGTGAATCAGTATCGGGGTGACCAGGCCCTCGGTTTCCTCGCTGTCGTGCGGCAGGAAGCTGTCGTCGCGAAAAGTCCAGAGCTTCTGATCGAGGTGCTGGCTCTGTTGCGGGTCGCGGGTGAGCAGCAGGGTAAGCTGCTGGCTTTCATAAGCTTTCTGGCACAGCTGACACACTACCTGGTCATAGCGGTGGCGTGCGGGATTCAGCTGGTAAAAATCGATTCGCGTCACGGCTTGACCTGGCTCAGGATATACTGCGTCAGTAACGGTACCGGCCGGCCGGTGGCGCCCTTGTCTTCACCAGACTTCCAGGCCGTGCCGGCGATATCCAGGTGCGCCCATTTATAATCCTTGGTGAAGCGAGACAGGAAGCAGGCTGCGGTAATCGTACCCGCGTCGCGACCGCCGATGTTCGCCATGTCGGCAAAATTGCTCTTGAGCTGGTCCTGGTATTCGTCCCACAGCGGCAGTTCCCAGATTTTATCCTCGATCTGGTGGCCGCATTTGACCAGGGCGTCGATCAGGCCGCGATTGTTGCCCAGTACCGCCGATGGAACCTTGCCGAGCGCGATAATGGCGGCCCCGGTCAGGGTTGCGATATCGATAACGCAGCGTGGTTTGAATTTACCGGCATAGGTCAGCGCATCGCATAAAATCAATCGGCCCTCGGCGTCGGTATTGAGAATTTCGATAGTCTGGCCCGACATGCTGGTGACGATATCGCCCGGCTTCGTGGCCAGGCCGTCAGGCATGTTTTCAGTGGCAGGAACGATCCCGACCACGTTTATCGGCAACTGCATCTGATTGACAGCCTTCAGCGTGCCGAGTACCGAGGCCGCGCCGCACATGTCGAACTTCATTTCGTCCATGGCCGCGCCGGGCTTGAGCGAGATGCCGCCGGTATCGAAAGTGACACCCTTGCCCACCAGGGCAATCGGCTGCTCCCTGGCGGG
>JAASSH010000116.1 GCA_021767985.1 Gammaproteobacteria bacterium
AGCGGCAACTCCAACGCCGTCAGCGCGGAACATTGGGCGTCGCACCATTCCTGTGGCCCCTGCAACACCACCAGCTGGCGTTGCCGGCTATGCGCTAACTGCTCGAGCAGCGAAGACATCCAGCGGTTGATATCGATTGCCGGCACCGGTTTTTTTTGTTAAAAAATGCAGCCCATTATAGGTGAGTCACAAGCCATGACCAAAGATCAGCAAATCCAGGCCGAAGCCGAGGCGTTCCGTTCCCTGGTCGCCCATTTGCAGCAGCGTAGCGACGTGCAGAATATCGATTTGATGAATCTTTCAGGTTTCTGTCGGAACTGTCTGTCGAAGTGGTATTCCGCCGCGGCTAAGAAAATGGATCCCGAATTCGATTATGCCGAGGCGCAGCAGTACGTCTATGGCATGACGATCGAGGAGTGGAAACGGGATCATCAAACCGAGGCCTCGGAAGAACAGCAGCAGCGCTTCAAAGACACCGCTCCGTTGCACGCGAAGATCAGCGGTTACTAGTCGGCATCCGACGCCGTCGCTTAACCCGCCGCAATATCAAGCCGGTTTAATCCGGCTCGTCATTACCGCTGATAAAGACTACCTCAGTTCGCGCCGTAATATCTTACCCACGTTGGTTTTTGGCAATTCGTCCCGGAACTCTATGATTTTCGGGATCTTGTACGCGGTCAAGAATTCCCGGCAATGGGCTATCACCGCGGCCTCGTCCAGCGCCGGATCTTTCTTCACGATCACGGCCTTGACGACTTCGCCAGACTCTTCATTCGGTTCACCGATGACGCCCACCTCGAGCACGCCGTCGTGGCCCGCGATCACGGTTTCGATCTCGTTCGGAAACACGTTAAATCCGGAGACCAGGATCATATCCTTGAGCCGATCGACGATACGAAAATAACCCTGCTCGTCCATTTGCGCAACATCGCCCGTTTTCAGCCAGCCGTCACTCGACAGCACCTTGGCGGTTTCGTCCGGACACTGCCAGTAACCTTTCATCACCTGTGGCCCGCGCACGCAAAGTTCACCGGTTTCCCCCTGGGGCAGTATATTGCCCTGATCGTCCTGTACCGAAACCTCGGTTGAAGGCACCGGCAAACCGATGGCGCCGTTATATTCACTCAAATTCAACGGGTTAATGCAGACAGCGGGCGAGGTTTCAGTCAGGCCGTAAGCCTCCAGCAGTGGCGTACCGGTCAGCTTCTGCCAGCGCTCGGCAACCGGCTGCTGCACCGCCATACCGCCGCCGAGCGAGAACTTCAGCGGCTTGAAATCGATGTTTTCGAAACCCGGGGTGTTCATCAAACCATTGAACAGCGTGTTTACGCCGGTGATCGCGGTAAACCTGAGCCCCTGCAGCTCCTTGATGAAGCCCGGCATGTCGCGCGGATTGGTAATCAGGTAGTTCAGTGCGCCGACCTTCATGAAGGTCAGGCAGTTAGCGGTCAGCGAAAAAATGTGATACAGCGGCAGCGCGGTGATAATGACTTCCTTGCCATCCTCGACGACATTCTTGATCCAGGCCGAAGCCTGCTGCATGTTTGCAATCATATTGCGATGGGTCAGCATCGCCCCCTTGGCAACCCCGGTGGTGCCGCCGGTGTACTGCAGAAAAGCCAGGTCGTCATGGCCACAGGGTACCGGCCGATGCGGCTTGCCTGCGCCCTGCGATAACGCGTTTTTGAAGGTGACGCGTTGCGGCAAGGAAAACCCCGGCACCATTTTCTTTACATACTTGACCACCAGGTTGACGATTAACGATTTCGGGAAGTTCAACAGGTCTCCAAGCTGGGTCGTGACGACATGCTGAACCGGGGTCCTGGCGATTACCTGATCCACCGTGTGACAAAAATTCTCCATCACGATGATGACCTTGGCGCCCGAATCGGTTAACTGGTGTTCGAGCTCACGCGAGGTATACAGCGGGTTGGTATTGACGACGGTAAACCCCGCGCGCAGGGTCGCAAAAATGGAAATGGGATTCTGCAGCACATTAGGCATCATGATCGCGACCCGGTCGCCCTTGTTCATACCCGGAAGGTTTTGCAGATAACTGGCGAGCTGATCGGTATACCGATCCATGTCGTCGTAGGTTAGCGTCGTGCCCAGATTGCTGAAGCAGGGTTTATCGCCAAAACGCTTGATTGCCTGCTCGAATATGTCAGTCACCGACTGGTAACTGTCGATATCGATTTCCTCCGGAACCCCGGGTGGATAACTTTTTAACCAGACCTTGTCCAATTGATCGCCCCCTCAAATTGGCAACGGTTTATCATAACGAACCGGGGCTGGTTTAGTTTTTTGTTGGTCCCTGCGCCCGCTTCTTTTTAACCGCGGCTTTCTTTTTTGTCACGGATTTCTTTTTTACCGACTTCCTGGCAGCTACCTCCTTGTTCGCTGCGGCATCCCGCGGCGCCATCTGCGCCGGCGTGAATTCATCGACCATAATAACCCGGGTCGTCGCCGCCATGGCCTGTAGCAGTATCTCTGCTTCATCGCCGTCAATATGCCCGGCTTCGCGCAATCCAGCTATCCATTGCGAATAGTCCTCGAGCCCGTGCTGGAACAGCTCATCGTGCCGCAGGCGACGTTCTATCGGCTCGGCACGTATTACCTTGTGCAGCGCATCCTCGAGGCAACCGGTTATATCATCGGGATCATTACTGATATAAATACCATCTGTCAAACGGTCACGCGCTTCGCCCGGGCGAATCAACAGCGACGCGACCCGGTGGCTGAGCGAATCATTGGGTTGGCGCAGATTCAAACCCAGTGGAAAAATCGAGTGGCGCACAATTACGCCAAGCCATTTGATCGGGAAATTGCGCAGGATTTCGTCCAGTGCCATCTGCACCTGGTACAGGCAATACTTGGCCGACCATTCGACCAGCGGCAGATCGCTTCTCGGCTGACCGTCCACCTCGAATTTTTTCAATGCCGCGGAAGCGTAGAACATGTAGGACAACGCATCGGCAAAACGACCGGACAGCTTTTCCTTGCGCTTGAAAGAACCGCCCAGAATCATCAGCACCAGGTCTGCGCAAACCGCGAAAGCCGCGCTCATCTGTCCGAGCCGTTGATAATAAGCGCCGATACGGCCCGGATAGGGCGCCGGCGCCAGGCGGCTGCCGCTGATGCCGTAGATAACGGCACGACAGAAGTTGGTCAGAAAATACTCGGCGTGGCCGCGCAGAGCCTTATCGAAAGCAGCCTCGGCGGCCGAGAAATCCTCCAGCGTTGCGGCTTCCATCTCGCGCACCAGGTAGGGGTGACAACGTATCGCACCCTGACCGAAAATAATCATGCTACGGGTCAGAATATTGGCGCCCTCCACGGTTATCCCCACCGGAATAGTCTGATAGGCGCGCGCGATATAGTTCGAGGGGCCGATGCAGATGCCGCGTCCACCATGCACGTCCATCGCATCGTTGACGACCTGCCGCATTTGCTCGGTGTTGAAACATTTGAGAATCGCGGTAATGACAGAGGGTTTTTCGCCACTATCGAGACCGCTCAGGGTCAGCAATCGTCCGGCCTCCATCATGTAGGTGTGTCCGCCAATACGAGCCAGGGCTTCTTCGACGCCTTCGAATTTGCCGATCGAGGTATTGAACTGTTTGCGCAGGTGGGCGTAGGCGCCGGTGGTGCGGGTGCACGCCTTGCCCGCGGCAACGCCCACCGCCGGCAGCGAGATGCCACGCCCGACTGACAGGGATTCGACCAGCATGCGCCAGCCCTTGCCGATATTTTCCTGCCCGCCGATGATGAATTCCATCGGGATGAATACGTCCTTGCCGCTATTGGGGCCATTCTGAAAAGCCGCATTCAGCGGGAAATGGCGATTTCCGATTTCGATGCCGGGTGTATCTGCCGGGATCAGCGCGCAGGTAATACCGAGTTCCTCTTCGCCGCCCAGCAAACCATCGGGATCGAAAACCTTGAAGGCCAGCCCCAGCACCGTCGCGACCGGACCGAGCGTAATATATCGTTTATCCCAGTTCAGGCGCAATCCCAGCACGTGCTCACCCTGATATGTGCCTTCGCATACCACGCCTGTATCCGGAATCGCGCCCGCATCGGAACCGGCAAAGGGTCCGGTCAGGGCAAAACAGGGGATTTCGCGACCGTCGGCCAGCCGCGGCAGGTAGTGATCTTTTTGTGCGTCGGTACCGTAATGCAACAACAATTCCGCCGGACCCAGCGAATTGGGCACCATCACCGTAACCCCGGCCGAAATGCTGCGCGCGGCAATCTTGGTCACGACACAGGAGTGCCCGTGGGCGCTAAATTCGAGCCCACCGTAGCGCCTGGGAATAATCATGCCGAAAAAACCATGCTGCTTCAGAAAATCCCAGACCTCGGGCGGCAAATCCATGCGATTGTGGGTGATATCCCAGTCGTCGAGCATCGCGCAGAGCTGTTCTACCGGGCCATCGATAAAAGCCTGTTCCTCCGCGCTCAGCTCGGGTAAGCGGTAGCCCTGCAACAGGTTCCAGTCCGGGTTGCCGCGAAACAACTCCGCTTCCCACCATACGCTGCCTGCCTCGATGGCGGCGCGCTCGGTATCGGACATCGGTGGCAGCACCTTGCGGATGCGACGCAGTAGCGGCTGCGACAGCCATTGCATACGCAGCTGTGGTGAACCCAGCAGCAGCGCGGGCACCAGGAATGCGATCCAGAACACTAATCCCCAGAACAGGTTAAAACCGCCACCCAGCGTGAATATAACCAGGAACAAGCCGGTAACCAGTGCAAGCGTGCGGAACGGGATTCGGTGCCGTGCAACTGCGTAAAACAATGCGAACAGGGCTACCAGCAGGACCAGAATATTCATCGGACTATTTCAGGTAAGTTGGAATCAAAAAAGCAGGGGCTAACATTATATGAAATTGACATTACCAGCAATATAAAGTTTCAAATTGAAACTCTTTTTAAGTACTACACCCTGACCCCGATTCCAGGTGCTCGCGCAGGCGTTGATTGATCGATTCCAGATCCAGCTGCAAAACGCCATCCGCGAATTCGAGCAAGGGCAGCACCGTCAGCATCAATCCTGCGGCATGTTCGGACAGATCCTCGATCTTACCGGATTCTATCAGTTTCAGCGCGCGATCGATCGAGAACTCCCGTTTCTCCGAACTGCTCGAACCGACGATCTGGTTACCGCCGCCGGTCTGCGCCTCGGCCAGGCCGGCATCCAGCCTGCTAATGATCTTATCCAGGTCGATTTCCCCGGTCGCGATGCAACTGTGGACCGCCCCGCTCAGGGTAACCGGCACCTTTTTACCCGCGATGGCAATTTTTTTTCCCGAGACCTGGCCAAATATCCGGTTCACCGCGGTGGTGGCACCGATACCGTTGGTGGCTGGGTACAACAGGCAAAACTCGGCGTTACCCAGGTAGCAAAGGCTATCCTCGCGACGCAGGGTTTGCTGAATAATTGCGGCGACAGCCCTGACCGCGCTGATCGCCGTCGCCTTGTCGAACGCAGCAACGATAGCCTTGACGTTGTCCAGTTTGAGCTTGCAAAGGCTAACATTGCTGCGGTGGCGCTGCGAGAATGACAGCTCCTGCTGCACGCGCGAGTTAAAGAATTTCTGCTGCGACAATTGCTGCAACAGGTTGACCGCGGATACCGGCTGCATGGTCTGTGTTGTCGACTCCTGCTGATGCTGGTAGAGATTCGTATGCAGGCGGGCACGGACACTCAGCTCGGTGCTGGCGAAGGGCAGGTTAATGAAATCGGTGGCACCCGCCTGGAAAGCCATTTCGCGCTGTTCGTCGCTATCGTTTTCCCCAACCAGCAGCAGTAACGGGGTGGCCGCAAGCCCACTATCGCCCGCACTGCGCAGCCTTTCGAGCAATCCATACTGGTCAATGACAAGCTCCAGCTCGCTGATGACCAGCGAAATATCCCCGGATTCAAGCAGAGATTCCCATGCCGACTCGGCATCCTCGGCGGTTGATACCTCGAAATAGGGAGCCAGATGTTTGCTGATCAGCTTGAGACTTGCCGTGGATCTGGCAACAAGCAGCACTGCGGGTTTCAGTTTTTTTTGAGACATTAACTATTAATTGGTGGTTTTCAATAGACTATAGTTGATAGAAGCCAGGCTGGCGTCGTTAATGCGCTGGTTACCAAATGAGTTTTCTTACGCGCTGCCCATGTTGTCGCGCGATTACGGTAAAAGCTTAATTTTTTAACGATTACGCCGATAAAAGCTGTTGTAGAGCGCCGCCAGGCCCGGACCACGTCCGGCCTGGCCATTCGTATGGGACACAAAACGAGCGATGCCCGAAGCTAAGATTCTAGTTGTCGACGACACCAGGGCGAACCTGGTTGCACTCAAAGTGCTGCTAAAGCCGATCAAAGCGGACATTATTACCGCCGAGTCCGGCGAACAGGCGTTGCTTGCGGCCCAGCAAAACGAAGATCATATTGCGCTGATTCTGCTCGACGTTCAGATGCCGATCATGGATGGATTCGAGGTCGCCAGGCTACTGCATGAAAACGAAAGAACGCGCTCGCTGCCTATTATTTTCATCACGGCTAACCAGGAAGAAGCCCACATCGAGGAAGCCTATCTGACGGGCGCCGTCGACTATATCCAGAAACCGATTCGGAAAACCGCGCTGTTGTCGAAAGTGAGTGTCTTCCTCGACCTGTGGTCGCTACGTTTCGGTCTCGAGCAGGAAATCGAGCAGCGCCGTGCGGCAGAGCTTCGCGTCGAGCACCTGGCGACCCATGATCCGCTTACCAACCTGCCCAACCGTCGCGGCCTCTACGAGGAACTGAGTGAACT
>JAASSH010000475.1 GCA_021767985.1 Gammaproteobacteria bacterium
ATACCGGCCGCCAGGCTAGATTTCTCGCCGCGCCGAGCCCCACCGGCACCGACAGGATGATGCCGACCACGGTCGACGTGATCGTCATCCACAGGCTCTCCATGATGCCTTCCTCGATCGAATCCCAGCGCGAGACGAAATCCGGCGGGAAAAACGCGGCGATGAAGCGCTGGCCGCGTTCCGTGCCCTCGGCGACCCGGTCCCAGTTGACCTCCATGGTGCCGAAAGCGAGCGCCAGGTAAATCGCCGCGCCGACCCACAGTCCCCAGCGCAAGGTCGGGTTCTTGATGAACGGCGGGCGCTTCCAGTAGCGGCTGGCGGCGTTTTGGTTCACGACGGCGGACGGACGTTGGCGATGTTGAGCAAGGCGGCGGTATCGAGTTCCTCGTCCTCGTCCTTGACCTTTTCGATGGTGGCTTCCCAGTCTTCCTCGCCATAAATCTGCGTCAGCACTTCCGGGTTGAGATCCTCGGGAGGACCGTCGTAGACGATCGTGCCGAGCTGCAGGCCGACGATACGCCGGGCGAACATCTGCGCCAGTAAAACGTCGTGGATATTGATGATGGCGGCCAGCTGACGTTCCTCGCAAAGTTCGCAGATCAGGCGCATGATCTGGCGCGAGGTTTTCGGGTCCAGGCTGGCGGTCGGTTCGTCGACCAGCAGCAGGTCCGGGTTCTGGATCAGCGCGCGGCAGATGCCGACGCGCTGGCGCTGGCCGCCCGAGAGTTCGTCGGCGCGCTTGTCGGCCATGTGATCGAGGCCGACGCGTTCCAGCAGGTTGAAGGCTTCGTCGATGTCGGATTGCGGAAACTTGCGCAGGAAACTGCGCCAGAAACCCACGTAGCCGAGGCGTCCCGAAAGCACGTTTTCCATCACGCTCAAGCGTTCGACCAGCGCGTATTCCTGGAAAATCATGCCCATGCGCGAGCGCGCGTGGCGCAGGTCCGACGAACCCAGGCGAGTAAGCTCGAGATCGCCGAGGCGGATGCTGCCGGAAGTGGGTTCGACCAGGCGGTTGACGCAGCGGATCAGCGTACTCTTGCCGGCGCCGGAAGGTCCGATCAGCGCCATGACCTGGCCCTTCGGCACCTCCAGTTGCACGTTTTTCAGAGCGTGATCGCCGGTGGCATAAACTTTTTCCAGATTTTCGATTCGAAGCATATTGAGGCTCGCGGGAGCGGTCAGTTCAACGGGCGAACTAGAGCATTGAACCGGGCCGCGCGATCACGGCCCGGTTCAACCTGTTGCAGTCGTTTACTTGCAGTCGTAAGAGACGCCGTTGGCGGCGTCGATCTTGCGAATCACGTCCCAATCGGATTTATGGTTAATCGCAACGAACCTGCCTTCCTTTTTAAATTCTTTCTGCAGATCGGAGCCTTCCCATTCGAAGGTGAAAAACGCCTGCTTGACCTTTGCCGCAACCTCGGGATGGAGATTGTGTGCGTGACCATAGCCGGTAGTGGGAAAGGTTGCCGATTTGTAGATCGACGTTATCTGCGAGGCATCGATGACCTTGCGATCGAGCATGCGATTCATTACCGAGTTAGCCACCGCGGCGACCTCGTAGTCCTTGTTGGCGATTCCGAGCACCGAGTTATCGTGCTTGCCGGAAAATACGGTTTTGAAATCGACTTCCTTGACCAGTCCGAATTCGGATTTGAGCAGGGCCGAGGGCGCCTTGTTACCCGAGTTGGAAGTGGGCGAAGTAAAGGCCAGGGTGCGACCCTTGATATCCGAGGGAGATTTGATATCGCTGCCCTTGGGCACGATGATTTCCATTTCGTAGCCGTAGGAACCATCCTTCGATGCCATCATCGCGAACGGTACCAGCCCGGCGCAGGAAACCGCTACCGGGTTGCCGCCGGTGTTGACGCCGGCGATGTGCAGGCGACCGGAGCGCATGGCTTCATACTGAGCGGCGTAAGACTGTACCGGGAAAAACACGACCTTCTTGCCGGTCACCTCGGACATATGCTTGATGAAGCCATCCCAGACCTTGGCGTAGATTGCCGGGTCTTCGACCGGGGTATAGGAAAAGATTATGGTATCCGGGTTGACCCAGTCTTTCGGGTCCAGCGGCAGGTCGGCCACCAGGTCGCGGTTACGGTCGCAGTACTGCTTGTCCAGCGTGCCGCGGTAGCAGTCCTCGGCCATCGCGCCGCTGGCAAACAGCAGCAGAAAGGCAAACCCGAACAGTTTGCGGTATGTCGATTTGGTTGTAAGCATTATAATCCTCCAGTTTTTGAAAAGGCGGTTGGCGTTATTATGGTGTTTTGTGTTTCCAGGTTTAACCGCCAGTGCGGCCACATTATCATGCTTCGATTCGGCCGATGCAACCGGTGTAACTTCGACCTCGTTAGACTAAATCCGGTCAGGCTCGAGTCGAGCGAGAACAATATCTACATAACGGTTGGAAAAGGCCTTGAACCACCTGCTTGAAATCGATCATCTTGCCAACCGTTATTTCGCCATGCGTCATGGTCATAGCATCGCCAACGCGCAGGGCATTATCGTCAGTCACCCTGAAAACGGTTGCTCGGCCTACGGCCTGAGCGAGCTGGGCCGGTCCCAGGTACAACGCAGCCTGCAGCGTGTATCCGAACTCGACGCGCAAACGCTTGTTATCAGTTCCGATTTCCAACGCGCGCGCGAATCGGCCGCGATCGCGCATTCGATACTGGGCTGTGCCAATCAGGTCTCGCTGGAAGCGCGTCTGCGCGAGCGTGATTTCGGTGAATACGAATTACTCCCGGACAGCAGCTACAGCGAGATATGGCGTGCGGACGTTATTGATCCGGATAGCAGATTGCGCGGTGTCGAGAGCGTCAACCAGGTCATGCGGCGAGTGACCTCGGTGATCGTCGAACTGGAGAATCAGTTTGTCGGCCTGTCCGTACTGCTGGTATCCCACGGCGACGCGCTGCAGATTCTGCAAACCGCCTTCGCCCGGCA
>JAASSH010000117.1 GCA_021767985.1 Gammaproteobacteria bacterium
CGCGCTGTAACAGCACGCTGCGTGTCGGCACCCGCATCGATCGCGAGCAAACCATGCAGGACAAGCTGGACAGCGTCTACTCCAAAATGGGGATTTGAACAGACCCTGAGTCAGAGCGTGCTTGCGTTGCTACTCCGGTTCACAGGGCGTGGTGCGAAGCGACCTGGATCAGCGCCGCCTCGATGTCTGCGGAAAAACAGGCGAATATTACTTCCTCGACATGCTCGCATTGATGGAGTGTCTGCAGCGTTGCCTCGATTGCGATGGTTGCGGCCTGGTTGATCGGGTAGCCGTAAATTCCGCAGGAAATCGCCGGGAAGGCAATACTGTTGAGTCCATGTTCTTCCGCCAGCAATATGCTCTTGCGGTAACAGCTCGCCAGCAGTTCGGCCTCGTTGTTGCCGCCGCCCTGCCATACCGGCCCCACCGCGTGAATGACGTAACGCGCCGGTAGCTGGTAGCCCCCGGTTATCCTGGCGTCGCCGGTGTCGCAACCACCCAGGGTCCGACACTCGGCCAGCAGTTCCGGCCCGGCGGCACGGTGGATCGCGCCGCAAACACCGGCGCCGTCGAGCAGCTCGGTATTCGCCGCGTTGACGATGGCGTCGACCTCGAGCTTCGTGATATCGGCCTGTCGAATATCAATCTTCGGCATCGGTTTCCTCCCTGGCATGCCAGAATTCTGTCAGCGATTGTTCCAGTGATTCGGGGCTGTTGCAATAGCGGGGATTCCAGCGCGGCGGCAGATGCTGCCGGTAGCCGGCCTGGCGAAAGCGTCGATCGAGCAACACCACGACTCCCCGATCCCGTTCGCTGCGTATCACGCGACCGGCGCTTTGCTTGACGCGAATCAGGCCGGGAAAACGAAACGCGTAGTCGAAGCCGTCGAATTGCAGCGCTTCGAAATCCTGCTGAATCAACTGCTGCTCGCTGTCCGCCTGCGGCAGTCCAGGGCCGACGATGATTGCGCCGATCAGCGCGTCGCCGCGGTAGTCGATGCCCTCGGCAAAGCGGCCGCCCATAATGGCGAAACCCATGCGCCTGTCGCCCTCGAAAAAACTGGCGAGGTAACGCTGCTGCGCCGCTTCGTCGACGTCGCGCTGTTGCAGCAGGGTTTCGATCTGCGGATAGCGGGCGGTGAAATTCTCATGTACCTGCTGCATGAAATGATAGGCCGAAAAAAATACCAGGTAGTTGCCGGGACGGGCGCGATAACTGGCGGCGATCGAATCGCCGATGGCGTCGATGTACTGTTCCCGTTGGCGGTAGCGCGTATCGACATAGTCGCCGATGCAGACCCGCAGGTTGTCGGCGGGAAACGCCGATTCGAGCACCAGGCTTTTACAGTCCTGTTCGAGTCCCAGCGCCTGCTGAAAGTAGGTGGTCGGTGACAGCGTCGCGGAAAATCCGCAAACCGCCTGGAACAGCGGGTAGCATTCCTGCAGGTATTCGAAAGCGTTCAGGCACAGCAGCCGCATTGCGCGTGCCGCCAGCGGCTTGTAGCCGACCGCGCGGTGGTGGCGGGCGAACAGCTGGCAGATGCTCTGG
Organism: Gammaproteobacteria bacterium; assembly: GCA_021767985.1. GTDB lineage: Bacteria > Pseudomonadota > Gammaproteobacteria. The sequence continues at coordinate 1,549 of JAASSH010000117.1, forward strand.
AAACGGAAGATTTCCTTGGACAGATCGAGGGTTTCGCGGGCGATGTGCTTGTTACTGAAAATATCGAACCCCAGCTTTTCTCCGAAACGCTGGCTCGCCTGCAGTAATCCAGCGGGTACCTCTTCCGAGATCGATTCGTCCTGGTCCTGCCCGCGCAGATGGCGATCGAGCGCCTGCTGCATCGATTTGAGCGCCGCCGAGATCTGGCGGCTGTTGTCGGCCGCCAAAGCCTGTTTTATCTGGCGCCGGCCGAGACTGGCCGAATACATGCCGCGGGCCCGGTCCACCAGGTTGTGTAATTCGTCGATCAACAACAGTTTGCGGCGCTGATCGGCATGGAAATAGCCGAGTTGCACCAGCGGGTCGAACACGTAATTGAAATCGCAGATCACGACTTCGACCCAGGGCAACATTTGCAGTGTCAGCTCGAACGGGCACAGTTCGAACTCGGTGGCAACCGCCTGGATGCAGGCTACGTCGAGCTTGCGTAACTGCAGCAATTTTTCGCGCGCCGCCGGCAGGCGCTCGAAGAATCCGAGACAGCGCCGGCAGTGCCCCTCGTCGTCAACTTCGCTGTCGTCGAAATTGCAGGGGCAACTGCGCGCCTTGGCCTGGATTACCAGGTAGGAAATCCCGGTCTGCATCTGCTCGATGGCAGCAACGGCCTGCTGTTGACCCGAAACCTTGGCCGACAGGTAGACGACCTGGTCACACTGGTCCTCGCCGATGGCCTTGAGCGCCGGAAACAGGGTACTGATGGTTTTGCCCGACCCGGTCGGGGCTTCGACCATCAAGCGCTGCCGGTTTACCACCGCGCGGTAGACCTCGGCGGCGAAATAGCGCTGCTGGCTGCGAAACTCCGCAAACGGGAACGCCATCTCCCGCGCCTGTTGCCGGGTGATCTGTCGCTGAGCCTCGACCAGCCGGTGCCAGCGCAGGTAACGACGCAGCGTATCCTCGACAAAGCTTTCGAGCGCGCCGATCGAATAGACTTTTTCGTAACGTTGTTCGTGCCGTGAAAACAGGTTGACCAGGTTCAGGCTGAGCCTGATCTCCTGCAGCCGATGCTCGCGCGCGTAGCAGGCGCCATAGCACTTCAGCTGGGCCCAGTGCACCGCGTCCTGCTCGTCGCCGGGGAGCTGTGCGTACACGGTTTTAATTTCCTCGACGCGTGGCGGTGTCTCGCCTGCAAACAACAGGTCGATGCGCCCGCCGAGTTCGATTTCGATGTCGTCGATTCGGCTAAACCATTTGACCGCGACTTCCGACCCGGCTTCGCCGCGGTAGCGCTGCTGTATCTTCTGATGGGTTTGCAGGCCCTCCATCGCCTTGACCCCCGGGCTGTTGGCGATACCGAGGTCGCCACTGCGGCAGCAGAACTCGACCAGCTCGCGTACCCCGAGTTTCAGCTGTTCCGCCATGTCACCCTGGCGAGCCGATGCGGAATGGCGTGCTCGTAAAAATACTGCATCCAGCGCCGCTGGTTTTTTTGCAGGCTGTCGCCCGGGCCCTTGACCTCGATCAGGCAGTAGCCGCCGGACGGTGGAAAATGTACCAGGTCGGGGAAGCCCGCGCGGTTGTTGCGCAGGTCGCGCAGAATGCGGTCGAACACGGCACGCCAGTGTGCGAAATCGATCCGTTCCAGTGCGACTTCGATGATTTCGAGGTTGAGATGCTGCCAGTTGACGAGCGGATTCATCATCCCGAATTTTTGCTGCCAGCGTTTTCTTACGATACGCCGAATATCCGCATTGCCGGATATCGAGTCCCAGGTTTGCGCCAGTAAATGGCTTCGGTTGCGGCAAAAGTCAGGCGTATAAAAGTCGCCTGGGCGGTATTGAAACGGATTGAAGAAGGCTCCCGGCAAGGGTGCGAAAACGACGTCCCAGATCAGCAGGCCGAGTACGCCGTTGAACAGGCTGTTCTCTAGGTAATGGCAACTGTCGGCGTTATCCAGCGCGTCGTAGTACTCGGCGACCGCGACTTCGACCGAGTCGTGTTGCGCCAGCTCGAGCTCGACGATCTCGGGCTGATGGTCGACGTGACTCTTTTCGACCCGACGCGGCAGCTCGAAGCGATGACGCTTTGCGAGGCGAGTGGCGAACATGCAGGCGAACTGGATTTCATCCTCGCCCAGCGGCCGATCGACGATCCGCAGGCATTCGTCGAGTGCCTGGCAATGATTTCCCAGCTTGTCCTGGATGCGTGCGATGCGCTCGCGGCTCGGCGCCAGCTGGCATTGCCGGTAAAGCTCGAGCGCGGTATCGAGTTCGCCGAGGCGCTCGTACTGGCGCGCGATTTCGTATCGCAGGCGTTCGCATTTACGATGCGCGGGGGCATGGGCCTCGATGTCACGCGGGATCAAGTCCCTGATTTCCTGCAGCTGCGCCGGATCGGAAACGTCGGCCAGCTGGAATAGTGCCTCGAGCTGGTAAAGCAGCCAGTGTTGCTGGATTTCGAACCTGCTGCGATAAGGCCGGTGATCGTGGTCGATAACGTAGTTTTCGAATTGATACAGTCCCAGGTCGCGTAACACGAAATCGGTCATCGACTGGTTCAGATTGCCGAAAAACAGCATCTGGCAGATTTGATAGTCGTCGCGCCGCAGCACCTGTATCAGGGTATCGCTGTCTATCAACGCCTCGAAACAGGCGTCATCGTCGCTTTCCAGCAGGGCCGCTTCGAGTTCCCCGCGCCGCAGCTTATCGAGTCCGGAGCGGTTTCCGGCACAGGCCAGCAGTTCGGCTTTGGTGAAAACGGATAACAGGGTCGGGTAATCGATTTCGCCATCGAGCGCGATGAAGCCGGCCCGCGCCAGTTCCGTCAGCGCGTCTTCGATGCTGGCGATCTCGCGATAATTCAGCTTGCTGGCACGAAACCATTCGTGGCTGCGGTTGAGCAGGCGAATGCACAGTTTCTGCGCGTCGGGGTCGAGACCGTCGAAGGCGGCCAGGAATTCGACCTGGGCGGGTTCGAGAATATCCGAGTAAACCCTGGAGACGTGTTCGAACAGGGTCAGTACGTTGTCCAGGTAGTAGGTTTCGGGAAGGTCCGGTCGCATATGGTTTTATATCTTACAGCATAATATAACACTGTTGCATACAACGGTGTTATATATTATATTCGATGCATGGAATCGCTCACAGACATCCAGCAGAAGGTTTACGACTATACCCGCCAGGCAATCCGTGAGGGGCGGCCGTTTCCGTCGTTACGCGATATCGCAGCGCAGTTCGGGTTTCAGCATACCACGGCCCGGTTCCATCTGAAGGCGCTGGAAAAGAAGGGTTATATCCGACAGCGTTCGCAGCGCGTGTCGGACTATATGTTCGCCGATGAATGGCATGACCGCGGCGAATCTTTCGACCTGATCGCGCGGATTCCCGCCGGCGCTCCGCTGCCCGTATTCGATGAATCCCGTGAATCGTTTTCGGTGACCCATGAATTTTTTGGCGGCGGCGATATTCTCGCGCTGCGCGTCATCGGCGACAGCATGTCGGGTGATTCGGTTGCCGATGGGGATATCGCGATGATCAAGCGCCAGCAGGAGGGCAACAAGGGCGATATCCTCGCATTGCGAATCGAGGATGAGATTACGCTCAAGCGGGTCGAACTGGAGGGAGATCAGGCCCGGCTGTTGCCGTCGAATCCCGAGCATCCGATACGCGTCGTGCCGGCCGCGCAGCTGGAAATTCTCGGCAAGCTGGTCGGAATAATCCGCAAGGTATAAACCCGGATTAATCGTCATGGCATCAATCCCTGCGCAATTTACCGACCAGTCGATACATCAGCAGTTGCAATCCGCGCGCGCGCTCAGACAGCAACTGCAAAATCAGCCGCAGGCACTGCATTCGGGGATCGAAGCCCTGGACCAATGCTTCACGCAGATCAGGCCCGGCGACCTGGTCGAGTGGGGTATCCCGCCCGGTATGAACGGCCGCCTGATCCCGTTACAGTTACTCAAGCAGCAGATTCCACTGAGCCTGTGGATTTATCATCACCATGGTCTCGGCGTTTTTGCCTCGAGCTGGATCAGCCATGGCGTCGACCTGCAGCGGTTGTTCTTTATCTGCAGCGATAGCCCGGTCAGGGAGTTGCGGCCGATTTTCATGGAAGACACTTTCAAGCGTATTATCATCGACGCGCCACGCAGGTTCAGCGCCGGCGATATGGCCTTCGTCAGCCAGCAGGCACGCAAGCAGGGCCAGATCATATTCCTGATTCGGCATTACTTCCTGAGCCAGAAAAACGGTAATCCGCATGCCAGCCTGCGGATCAATACCTGGCAAAGCGGCAAACGCTCGTTTTCATTGCAATTGATCAAGGGTCCAACCACCGGCAGGATTACCTTGCCCTATCGCGCCGTGGCCGAGGAACATGGGTCATACAACTGAGATGCAGACCAGGGTCATAGATCTGGCGGAGTTATCCGCGCAGGATGAGTTTCCAGCCTGTGCGGCCATTTACTGCCCCGGCTCGGGCAATCCCTTCGTGCTGTCACCAGCGACGATGCGCTGGGGGCAGGGGATATTTTTATCCCGACTCGATACCTGCAAGTCTTTCTGGCTCGAGCAGAAAAAAAAACTGCGTTGTAAGCTGGTCGAGTTATTCGATCCTTTATTGCGCCATCATTATGGGGACGAATTTATTGCCGTGTTCGGCCAGCATCCCTGGCAGTGCCTGTTGTACCTGGAGTACCGGTTGCGGCATGGGGCACAGGGTGTTTACCTGTTGCAGGGCCGTCTCGATCGGAATATCTATAAAACGCTGGACTGGGAATGCTGGTTCCAGCCGCAGGCTCAACTGGCGCGGCACTTGCAGGCGCTTAACATCAGGGGCTTTCGCGAGGATGCTTTCCGCGCGCGCCAGGCCCAGATGCGGCGTTTCATCGAGCGTATCGGCGTTGCCAATCCCCATGAGATGCATGCAGCGCACGCCAATTCGATCCAGCGTCGCTTCGGCAAATGGCTTGGAATGATCTGGCGCTGGAGTTTTACCGATTCCAGCGAGTTACAGTCATTTCCCTGGATTTCGCTACGGCAGCAACCGCTACCCGCGGTCAGGCGTGACCTCGAGTATCCAGTCAACCAGTGGTCCTGTATCGAGGTTTTACTGCGCGAGGATCTCGAGCTTTTATGCGATCAATTCAACCACGATGAAACGGAACACATCAATCGCATGCGCTGGGAGATCACGCTGTTCAATCAGCAGCGAGTAACGGTAGATCTCTCTTTTCGTC
>JAASSH010000476.1 GCA_021767985.1 Gammaproteobacteria bacterium
ACAAAACCGGCTATTTTCCATACACGCCGGCAACCAACCTGCTGTACGCGCTGCGCGAGGCGCTGCGGATGCTGCAGGAGGAAGGGCTCGACAACGTGTTCGCCCGCCACCGCAGGCACTCCGAGGCGACGCGGCGTGCGGTGCGCGCCTGGGGGCTCGAGATCCTGTGCCAGAATCCGGACGAATACAGCGATTCGCTGACCGCGATCCTGCTACCGGAAGGCCACGACGCGGACCGCGTACGTCAAATCATCCTCGAACGTTTCGACATGTCGCTCGGCACCGGTCTCGGCAAGGTGCAGGGGCGCGTGTTCCGCATCGGCCATCTCGGCGATTTCAACGACCTGACGCTGGCCGGTACCCTGTGCGGGGTCGAGATGGGACTGGGGCTCGCCGGCGTTCCGTTCAACCGCGGCGGCGTGGCCGCGGCGCTCGAATACCTCGCCGACACGGAATGACTACAGGATCACGAGCCACGCGCTCATCGTAAATACCGACAGCAGCGTCGACAGCAGCACCGAGCTCGCCGACGCGCCGAGCGCGCGGTTATACATGCTGGCAAACAGATACGCATTCAATCCTGGCGCGGCGGCCGCCATCAATACCACCTGGTGCGTGGTTTGCCGCGGCAGCTCCAGTTGCATTGCGATCACCAGCGTCAGTGCCGGTTGCAGGACAAGAGAAATGACGGATACAGTGCCGGCTTCGCCGAATGAGCGTTTGAGCGTGTAGCGGGTCAGTACGCCGCCGAGCGCGAATAGCGCCACCGGCAGCGACGCGCGCGCCATCAGGTCGATCGCCGACAGCAGCACAGCGGGCAGCGGCAAGCCGGTCAGGTTGACCGCGAAACCGAGCACGATACCGATCATCATGCTGTTGCGAAACATCGCGTTCAGTACTACCCCGGTGGTCGCGATCACGTTACGCCCGTCGGCGCGCAACAGTTCCATCGCGGTAATGCCGACCAGGTAACAGACCGGCGCATTCACCGAAACCAGCGCAAAGTTGGGCGCCAGCGCCGACGGTTCCCAGGCGCGCTCGGCGATCGGCAGGCCGATCAGCACCAGGTTCGAAAACAGCGCGGCAAATCCGACCGCGACCGCCTCTCCCGGACGGCGCCTGAACAGTTTGCGTGCCACCAGGTAGGTCAGTACGAATCCGGAAATCGATGCCCCGTAGTAGGCGGTCAGGACGCGCCAGTCGAACGCGGCGCCTAGATCGATGGTCGAGGTCGCGAGGAACAGCAGGCACGGGATCGCGAACGTGGTCGCGAACTTCATCAGGTGATCGATTGCCTCGATCCCGAACAGACCGAGCCTGACCGCAAGATAGCCGGCGCCGACGACGATAAACACCGGCGCAATGATATTCAGGATTTCGCCCAGCATGACTTCGGCTAGCCTACCAGATGTAACCCCAAAACGCGTCTACACCGTCATTCGCGGCGAGGCCTTAAAAGTCTAGGATTCGGCCTTGCGCCTGCGCTCAGCGTCGAGCAGCGCGCGATTACGCTCGAGCCCCCAGCGATAGCCGCCGAGGCCGCCGTCACCGCGCAGGATGCGATGACAGGGCACCAGCACCGCGATCCTGTTCGCGGCGCAGGCAGAGGCGGCCGCGCGCACGGCCCTGGGCTTGTCGATCGCCTGCGCCAGTTCGCTATAGCTGATCACGTCGCCCTCCTGCAGGCCCAGCAGGAATTCCCAGACCTTGATCTGAAACGCGGTGCCCTTCAAATCCAGCGGCAACTCGGGCCGCGGTTGCCGATTCTGCAGGTAGCCGTTGAGCGCATCGATCCATTGATCGAGCTGCTGCGGCGACTCGCTATCGTACGGCTGCAACTCGGCGCGCGGGAATTCGTCCTGTAACTGCTGTTTTAACTGCGAGCAGTTCTCACCGAACTGGGCAAAACAGACGCCTCGAGCGGTGGCCGCCATCAGGATCGGTCCAAGCACGGTTTCGCGGCAGGCCCAGGTGATGACTTCTCCGGCGCCGCCGGCGCGATAGCTTTTTGGCGTCATACCGATGTTATGCATGGTTTGCCCGTAAACGCGACTGGTGGAACCGTAGCCAGACTGGTAAATCGCGTCGGTAATGTCGGTGCCGTCGCGCAACAGCCGTTTGAACCGATCGCTGCGCGCCGCCTGCTGAAATTTCTTGGGCGACACGCCGAAGATCGATTTGAACACGCGCTGCATGCGCGAGGGCGACAGGTGGACCCTGGCGGACAGCTTCTCGAGCGTCAGGGTTTCGTCCGCGTGATCGGCAATAAAACGCGCCAGATCGATGAATTTTTGCAGGGTTTTATCGCTGTGCTTTGACATGATCGCCATCATACTCCGCTTGGTCCAGTTTGGGCTCAGACTAAAGCAAAGTCGCGGCAAAAAATCTCCGATTGTTGCTGTTGTGCGGCGCCGACCCAAGCCGGATTAACTGACCGCCACATAGTAAGCCGGCCCAAGACCCGGGAAACTGACGGTAGCGACGTCGAACCGGGGGCCAGTACCGGCGAAGCCGGCAGCAACCCGGACAGAATTGGCGCGCTAGTCGAGGTAAAAACCGCCGCCGCGGCTGGGCTCATCCTGCTCGTAGAATGCTTTGATGCTGCCGTCTTCACGTACTTCCATGACGACTCGCAGTGCAAACGCGGAAGCGAAGTAGACCGGGATCGCCGGATTTGGCATACCTGATTTCTGGCTGCCGTCCGCCTGGGTCCAGCTGAGTTCGATTCCCTGCTGCGGATAGCGGCGCTTGGGAAAACGGTCGGAGCACATGGCGAATTTCGCAACCTCGGGGCAGCTTAAGGCCTTCGGCGAATTCACTACCTGCCAACTGACATCCGTGATGGTCGCACCTGTCAGGTTGACCAGCTGCACCTCGTTGAAATAGTAACTCGGGTTATAGCCGCTGGCACAGCCGGCTATCAGGCCACAGGCAAGTGAGATGATTAGC
>JAASSH010000118.1 GCA_021767985.1 Gammaproteobacteria bacterium
AAATCGCGGCCGATCTGGGCGTCACCCGTATCAACGACAGTCAATACGTAATCTCGGTATTTTTTGCCGGTATGGGCCTGGGGCAGCTTTTCTTCGGACCGCTGTCGGATTCCATCGGTCGTCGGCCCGCGATCCTGTCGGGCCTGTTGCTATTCATCCTGGGTTGCTTGTTATCGATTGTCGCGGCCGATTTTACGCAAATGCTGCTGGGTAGATTCCTGCAGGGATTGGGCGCCTCGGGCCCGCGCATCGTTTCCATCGCCCTGGTACGCGACAAGTACAAGGGGCGCGAGATGGCGCGCGTGATGTCTTTTGTCATGACCGTGTTCATCCTGGTGCCGGTGTTTGCGCCGGCCGTGGGGCAGGCCATCCTGTTGCTGGCAGACTGGCATTATATCTTCGCGATGTTCCTGTGCCTCGCGCTGGCGGTCGGACTGTGGTTCTGGCGGCGTCAGCCGGAGACACTGGCCAGGGGTGATCGCATCGCGTTTTCGTTTGCGCAGCTGATTCTCGACGTCAGAGTTATTCTTCGTATTCGGGCCGCCCTGGGTTACACGCTGACGATGGGCTTCATCTTCGGCGCCTTTATCGGCTACCTCAGCAGTTCGCAACAGATATTCCAGATTCAGTACCAGTTACAGCTACTCTTTCCGCTTTATTTCGGCATACTGGCGGTTGCGATCGGCTGCGCCTCGCTGGTCAATGCGCGGCTGGTTATGCGTTTCGGTATGCGCCGGCTGTCGCGTATCGCCCTGCAGTCGATCTGCCTGTTGTCTTTTCCCTTTTTGTTGTGTGCATGGTACTTCGATGGCCATCCGCATTTGAACCTGCTGATGCTTTACCTGCTGCCGCTGTTTTTCTGTTTCGGTATTCTGTTCGGTAATCTCAATGCAATGGCGATGGAACCGTTGGGACATATCGCCGGCCTGGGTTCGGCAGTGGTGGGGTCCTTATCGACACTGATATCGGTGGTTTTTGGCGTGATCGTGGCCGATGCCTACAATTCAACGGTGCTGCCGCTGGTGCTCGGTTTCGCGCTACTGGGGTTAGCCGGACTGCTGGTGATGCGCTGGACCGAGGCGGAACTCGCTCCCGAAGAGTAGTTCAGGTTTCGAGAAATTTAAGGATCTCGGCCTCGATATCCTGTTTTGCCACCACCGCGGGATGCGCGATCGGTTTTTCGAACAGGTCCGCGATCATGGGTGGAACCTCGACGTGAGCGGACGCGGCGATCGATTCCAGCGCGCTGCGATCAGCCTGCCCACGATTGCCGTTGATCGCCTGGTCGATAACCGGTGCGAACTTGGTCCATTCAGCGGTCGAATAGATAATATTGACCCGGTCGGCAAACGCCGGCGCGCGGCACGATTTGAAACAGGTGGCGGTATGCGGGTCCATCAGATACCCAGCGTCGAACGCCTGTTTGATGTAATGCATGCTTTCCTGATCGGAACAAAAGTCCGCGGCGAAGATTTCTCTGATCCGGTCATGTTCTTCGGGTTCGAGTTGATACCAGCCATTGTCGTCGAGCTGCCGCATCAAATCGCGCGTACGTGCGGCACCGAACAGGTCAAACAGCACGCGCTCGACGTTGGATGACTTGAGGATATCCATCGCCGGTGACGTGGTCGCGATCAATTCACGTTTGCTGAGGTCGTAGCGTCCGCTATCGATCCACTCCGTGAGCACGTTATTGGCGTTGGATGCGATCACGATCTTTGCAATCGGCAATCCGAGCCGCCGCGCGTAGTAGGCGCCGAGTGCGTTGCCGAAATTACCGCTGGGGATATGTAGCACGATTTCGTCGCCGAGTTCGATTTCCTGCTGGCGCACCAGCGCAAGATAACAATGAAACTGGTACAGCATCTGGAAGATGATGCGTCCGAAATTGACCGAGTTGGCGGCCGACAGAGAGATATCGAGTTCGTCCAGGCGCTGCTTGAAAGTGGGCGAAGCCAGCAACGATTTTAGCGCCGATTGCGCGTCGTCGAAGTTTCCATGAATGCCGATCACCTTGAGATTGGGCGCCGCCTCGGTGACCATTTGCAGACGCTGTACGTCGGAGGTTCCGCCAGCCGGATAAAGGCAGGCGACGCGAATATTGGGACGGTCGCGAAAGGTTTCCAGCGCCGCCGGACCGGTGTCGCCGCTGGTTGCCGTCAGGATCAGGTACTGCCGCTCAAGTTGCTGCGCCAGGTTCGATAAAATCAGGCCAAAAGGCTGCAGCGCCATGTCCTTGAACGCTCTGGTCGGGCCGTGGTAGAGCTCGCTGACGAACAGTTTGTCGTCGATTTTTACGACCGGCACGGGGTTTTCGGGGTCGTCGAAACGTTCGTACAGGGCCAGAGCCGAGCGCAGAACCGAGGGCTCGATGTCGATGTTCAGGTGTTCGAGTAGCGCCAGTGACAGGGCCTGGTAAGAACTCTCGAGGTGCCGGCCCAGGAAATCGAGTGGCAGCGGGTCCAGGGACTGTGGGCTATAGATGCCTCCGAACGAGGCAATGGGTGATACCAGCGCCCCTGAAAAGCTGATTTGGGCGTCGCGAGTGCCGTCGTTACCGCGGGTTTCGGTGAAGATCATCGGGGAGGGGCGGCCGTGTAAAACCTGTAAAAACCGGAATTATATCGGGCTAACCGGACCTAACAAGCGGTTTTGCCGAAAAATCGCGGCAAAAGCGTGTAAATACTTCGCCAGTCGAAGCTTTTCACTTCTACTGTAACGGATTTATGCGTAAAATTCGGCGATTGACCCGGCGGCCTTATCCTTGCCGGCTCATCATGTTTGGCTTAGCCAGAGTATCTGCAACCAATCCGATGCCCGTGACCGAAAAGATTAATTTACTCGATTACAATCGAGCGGCGCTAGAAGCGTTTTTTGTCTCCAATGGAGAAAAGCCGTTTCGCGCCAGGCAGTTGATGCAGTGGGTGCACCAGCGCGGGGTGTCGGATTTTGCATTGATGACCGATATGTCCAAAAAGCTGCGGGAATTCCTGCAGCAGCATTGCTGTATCGAGCGTCCACGCATCCTGGAACAACAGAAATCGGCCGACGGCACGCGTAAATGGCTGCTCGGCGTCGACGACAGCGATAACGCTATCGAGTGCGTGTTGATACCCGAGAAATCGCGTATGACCCTGTGCGTTTCCTCGCAATTGGGCTGTACCCTGAACTGCAGTTTCTGCTCGACCGCGAAACAGGGATTCAATCGCAATCTGACCACCGCCGAAATAATTGCCCAATTGCATTTTGCCCACCATAGCCTGCTCGCGGAAGGCTACGAGCAGGGCGTAACCAATGTCGTGATGATGGGTATGGGTGAGCCTCTGCTCAACTTCGACGCGGTGATCGCCGCTGTCGATATGATGTGCGATGATTTCGGTTACGCGTTGAGCAAACGCCGCGTCACGATCAGCACCGCCGGTGTGGTACCGGCCATGCATAAGCTGGAACAGGTTACCGACGTTGCGCTCGCGGTGTCGCTGCATGCGCCCAACGATCGCTTGCGAAATCAGCTGGTGCCGATCAATCGCAAGTATCCGATCAAGGAATTGATGCAGGCCTGCCGCAGCTATATCGATGGCTACAAGAGTCGTAAAATCACCTTCGAGTATGTCATGCTGGAAGGCATCAACGACAGCCTCGATGATGCACGCCAGCTGGTGAAACTGATTGGCGACATACCCTGCAAGCTGAATCTGATTCCGTTCAATCCCTACCCGCACGCCATTTACCGTTGTTCGGAGCAGTCCGCGATCGATCGCTTCCGGGATTACACCGCGGGCAAGGGGATCGTAACGGTGACGAGACGCGCCCGCGGCGACGATATTGATGCCGCCTGTGGCCAGCTGGTCGGCGCTTTCCAGGATCGCAGCCGACGCAGCAGCAAGTACCAGTTGAGCCTCAACCAGATCAAGGGGGTGAATCTTGCGCACTGAGAAAATTCTTGCTCTCCTGCTGCTGCTCGGGCTGCTGCAGGGCTGTGTAACCGTGGATCCGAAGAAGCCAACCGACGATGAAGCCGCCAGCAACGTTAATGTGGAACTGGGAATCGGGTATCTGCGGCAAAACAATTTCGAGCTGGCGAGTGAAAAACTGTTAAAGGCGCTGCAATACAATCCCGATAATGTCAAAGCCAACTATACCTACGCCATTCTGCAGGATCGCCTGGGACAGAAAGAACTTGCGGAACGTCACTACGAGATCGCGGCCAGGCTTGATCCGAAGAATCCCGAGGCGGCGAATAATTATGGCGCGTTCCTGTGCCGCAATAACAGGGAACGGGAGTCGGAAAAGTACTTCCTGCGCGCACTCGATAACCCGCTCTATAAAACGCCCGAGTTTGCCTATACCAACGCGGCGATATGTTTGCTCAAGATAAACGAGCGAGAAGATGCCAGGGAGTACCTGGGCAAGGCGCTCACCGAAAAAAGCGATTTTGCACCCGCATTGCTGACCATGAGTGAATTGCTGTTCAGCGAGGGTGAGCACGAGCAGACAAAGCTTTACATCGATCGCTATCACCTGGCTGCGCCCGCCACTGCCAAAAGCCTATGGCTGGCAATCAAGAACACGCTCGAGCTGGATAGCGCAGGCGACGTTGCCGAACTTGCGCAGCGCCTGGAGTCGGAATTTCCCGACTCGCAAGAATACCAGGATTGGCTAAAGATCCAGTAGTATGTCAACGGTAGAGCAACAGTCGAATACGGAAACCCGGCCGAGCGGTATCGGCCCAGGGGAGCGTCTGCAGGCAGCGCGGATTCAGCAGGGATTGTCGCTCGACGATGTTGCAGGACGTATGCACCTGAGCCCCGGTATCCTTGAGGCTATCGAGGAAAATAACTTCGAAGAAATCACCGCCCCGATCTTTGTCAAAGGCTACTTGCGTGCCTATGCGCGAATCGTCGCGCTCGATGAAGACGAAATGATCCAGCAATACGTCGATTATTACTCGGAAGAGGATCCGCCGATATCCTCGACCAGTAACACGATACCCGAACTATCGGTCGCCGATGTGCGCATAAAATGGACCACCTATCTCGTCGTCGTGGTGCTCGCGGTGTTACTGGCGGCCTGGTGGTGGAATAAAGGCCAGAATGAAGAGTCAGCCATTTCGCTGGACACGCAAACCCCGGGTCTGGAAGCAACCGAGACGGTTGAATCGGACGTGGTCAATGCCGAAATCGCAGCTGCTTCGGAGGTGCAGGCAGCAGGCGATGAAGCTATCGAGGCCGAGACGGAGCCAGCGGTTTCGGAGTCGCCTGCACAGGATGAAACGGTCGCTTCAGAGTCGGTTGAAGCCGAGACTGTCGCAAGTGAAGCGGTAGAACCCAATCAGGTCGAATAGGAGCCCGTCGAATCGGAGCCCGTCGAAACGGAGCCCGTCGAAACTGTCGCGATGCAGCAGCCCGAGCCCGCCGCCGGCGCCGAGGCCACGAGCGAGGTGTTGGAACCGCTGCCGGGCAGCCGTGAACTGCCGAATCTGAATGCGCCCAGCGGTACGGATAAGCTGAACATTGTCGTCAACGCCGATACCTGGGCCGACATCAAGGACAGTTCCGGCTACCAGCTGGTCTACGACCTGTTGCGCGCGGACGAGGCGCTGGAGTTAACTGGCGCGGCGCCGTTCTCGGTTTTTCTCGGTAATGGTTTTGGCGTTGAAATCCTGTTCAATGATGAAGAGATTAATTTCTCCTCCAGAATACGTGACGACAATACCGCTCGCCTCAAAATAGGCGGCTAGAACGGAGTCTGGTGTGGCAGAGTTACTTCAGGTTATTCGCGGAATGCACGATATTCTGCCAGCCGACATGCCCGTCTGGAATCAGCTCGAGGACGAGTATCGTGCGCTTGCCGAGTCCTACGGCTATCGCGAAATCAGAACCCCTGTGGTCGAGAAAACGGCGTTATTTGCGCGCTCGATTGGTGCCGTCACCGATATCGTCGAAAAGGAAATGTACAGCTTCGAGGATCGCAATGGCGATAGCCTGAGCCTGCGCCCGGAGAATACCGCGAGCGTGGTGCGCGCGGGTTTACAGGCCGGAATGCTGCAGGATCAGCAACACAGGCTATGGTACTCAGGGCCGATGTTTCGCCACGAACGCCCGCAAAAAGGCCGCTATCGGCAGTTTCACCAGCTGGGTGCGGAAACCTTCGGCATTCCCGGCGCCGATATCGAGGCCGAGTTGATACTGCTGGCGGCGCGCTTCTGGAAGCGGCTCGGCCTCGAGGATATCGAGTTGCAGATCAATAGCCTTGGCAGCAGCGACTGCAGGAAACGCTTCCGCAGCATTCTGGTCGAGTACTTTCGCGACCACTACGACTCGCTGGACGCAGACAGCCAGCGGCGACTCGAAACCAATCCGCTGCGGATTCTGGACAGTAAGAATCCCGACATGCAGGCCATGATCGAGGGCGCGCCGGTGCTCGTCGATAGCCTCGACCAGGAGTCTCGGGAGCATTTTAACGAATTGACGGATATCCTCGACCAGACCGGGGTCGCTTACCAGGTGAACCAGCGACTGGTGCGAGGCCTTGATTACTATAGTCACACGGTGTTCGAATGGGTGACCGACACGCTGGGTGCCCAGGGTACGGTTTGCGGTGGCGGGCGCTACGACGGCCTGGTCGAGCAGCTCGGTGGCAAACCCAACTACGCTGCCGGATTCTCGATGGGTTGCGAACGACTGGTGTCGATGCTGATCGATCAGAGTCGAGCGCAGGGCGAGTCCGGTTGCGATGTCTACCTGTTGATGCGCGGCGAAAACAGTGTTCCCCGCGCG
>JAASSH010000119.1 GCA_021767985.1 Gammaproteobacteria bacterium
ACTGCTGTTCTTCGTCCTGTACAAGTTCTACCTGGACCTGCCGGACGGACTGATTCTCGGTATCAATGCCTGGATGCCGTTAATGGAGTTAGTGCCCGGGGAATCGAGCGACGCGATTTACCTGGCCACGCTGGTCGCGATCCTGGCGACGCTGATCCAGGTGGCGGCGGCCGCGATCGTGGTCAAGAAAGTCGAAAAGATGCCGCTGATTACGCTGGCGCTGCTGATCGTTTTCGGCGGCGCAACGCTGGCGCTGAAGGACCCGCTGTTCATCCAGTGGAAGCCGACCGCTATCAACTGGCTGTTCGGGCTGGTGTTTCTCGGCAGCCAGTTCGTTGGCGACAAGCCGTTGATTCAGCGCATGATGGGCAAGGCGATCGAGATCCGGGAGCAGCGCGTCTGGGTGCAGCTCAACCTGGCCTGGGTCGGCTTTTTCGTCGTCGCCGGCATCGCCAACATGATCGTCGCACCCGAGATCGACCCGCTCGGACTGCAGTTCAGCGAGGATACCTGGGTCGATTTCAAACTGTTCGGACTCATGGGCATGACGCTGGCGTTCGTCGTCGCGCAGGCGTTTTACCTCGCCCGCTACATGCCGGGCACGGATGAGGAAACCAGCTAATGCTATACAGTATCGTCGGCATCGATAACGAGAACAGCCTCGAGGCCCGCATGTCGGTGCGCGCCGACCACGTGGCGCGCCTGAACGCGCTCAAGGATGAAGGTCGATTGATTATTGCCGGCCCCAATCCGGCGATCGACAGCCCCGATCCCGGCGAAGCCGGGTTCAGCGGCAGTATCATCATCGCGGAATTCGAATCGCTGGCGGCGGCCCGCGCCTGGGCCGACGAAGACCCCTATATCAAGTCGGGCGCCTACGCGGAAGTCACGGTCAAACCTTTCAACAAGGTCCTGCCCTGAAACACCGGCTGCCGGATCGCGACAATAAAGCACCGATTACCCGCGCGCGTGACCATGCGACGCGTTGTGAAGGCATAGAATTGGAAAGCGTCGGCTAAAACAGCCGGGATTAGAGGGACTTGCTGGGGCTCTCGAGATTGTCGCTGATTTCACGCAGCAACATGTCTTCGGATTCGATGCGCTCCGCCATCGCCTCGCCGATCGATGACAGGTCCTGGTAAAGGTCGAGAATACTGTCGGCCTCGTCGGCGCCCTCGTATTTGTCGTTAAAATCGACGAACAGTTGCGTGGTCTCGGAAATCGACGGGTAAACCCGGTCGGCTACCATTTTGATATTACCGCGCCGCTCCTTGCCGTCGATGATTCGCTCATAAATTTCGAAATGACCCATCGCGGTGTAGTCGACCAGGCGCTGGTTGAAGTTGCGCAGGTTATGAATCACGGTTTCCGCCGGCACCTCGCTCGACTCGAGTTCCGCCAGTTCGCACATCGACACCAGCACCTGTTGCCGTTCCTCCAGCAGGCTGCTTATGGTATGCGTCTGTCGTGTGCGTCGATTTTCTTCGGCCGAAATTCTCTCGGCAATCTGGGCTATCTTGTCAATTTGTGATTCGCTCACGGGGAACCTCATTCGTATTACTGCCATGTAACCTGCGAACAGGTTGCGATGCGCCTATTATGCGATTGAATTCGCCATCGGTAAACCATCATTATATATTTTGGCCCGGGTAATTTTTGTTAAACTCGTCGGATTTGGCAAGGGCTATTTCCGTGAATGATTCACTTCTGGCCAGGCTGGAGCGTCTCGAGACGCTCTACAGCGAGCAGGAATACACCGTCCAGGCACTAAACGACGTGGTCGCGAACCAGGATCGCGAGATTACCAGGCTTACGCTCGCCATCGAGCGACTCGAGGAACAGCTCAAGGCGCTCAGGACCGAAACCTCCAGCGACATTAGCTCCGAAATCGAGAAGCCCCCGCATTATTGATGAATCCACGCGCCCCTCTCGCCCGGGATACCCTGCCTGTGCTCGCGCGCGAGGCGCCGGTCGAACTCGAAATCGAGACCGACGACGACGGTGTCGTTATCCGCCTGCCACTGGCGCCCCTGTCTTGTCATCACAGCTTTACCAGCGGCGCACTCGCCAGGCGCGCCAGGCAATCGAAGCAGGCTTTACTCAGGGCCTGTAACAATAAAGCGCGCAGTATCCGCCAGGTGCTCGATCTGACCGCCGGCTGGGGCGCGGATAGCCTGACCCTCGCCTGCCATGGACAACAGGTTACGCTGCTGGAGCAGAACCGGCTGATCTGCGCCATCCTCGATTATTCGCTGCAATGCCTGTCGCGCGAGTCGAACAGTAGCGAGGTCGCCGACCGTATGCAACTCGTGCAGGCCGAGGCCGGCGCGTACCTGCGCCAGCTTGCCGACGATCACGCGTTCGACTGTATCTATCTCGATCCGATGTTTCCGAACCACAAATCCAGCGCCAAGCCCGCCAAGGAAATGCAAATACTGCAGGCGCTAACCAGCAACCTGGATATCGAATCCTGCTTCGACCTGGCGCTGCAAAAAGCTCGCAAACGCGTCGTGGTCAAACGGCCGGCAAAGGCGCCCGATCTGACCGCCGTCAAACCCGACGTCGTTTACCGTGAAAAAACAATTCGTTTTGACGTCTACCTGACCGGCTAGCCGCCATTTTGCGTCGGATCGAATTTCAGCGCGGGGCTGGCGCCGGCAGCGTTAATCCCGGAAATTGTTGAACTGCAGCGGGATTCCAAGCCCGGCCCCGCGCAGGTTTTGCATGACTTGCTGCAGGTCGTCGCGCTTTTTGCCGGTGACCCGGAGCTGCTCACCCTGGATCGCGGCCTGTACCTTGAGCTTGCTGTCCTTGATCAGTTTGACCATCTTGCGCGCCAGATCCCGGTCCAGCCCCTCGCGCACGGTTACCGGCTGGCGCGCGCGCTTGTTCATCTCGACAATATCGCCGAACTCGAGACAGTCGACATCGATACCGCGCTTCGACATTTTCTCCTTGAGTATGGGCGCCATTTGCTTGACCTGGAATTCCGACTCGGCTTCCAGGGTTAACTGGTTGCCGGCCTGCTCGATACGGGCATTCGAGCCCTTGAAATCGTAACGGGTGCCGATTTCGCGATTCGCCTGGTCGAGCGCGTTACTCAACTCGTGGTGATCGACTTCGGAGACAACATCGAATGAAGGCATATTACTGTCCTGCTCAGGGTCTGATTGTTAAGGTACTGAAATCAGCGGCAAAATTATAATCCGGAACATCCAGATTCGGAAACTTCTTTGCGCCCTTCAGCGCCCTGCCGGCAAAATCGTAGCGCGCTGAACCGCAGACTTCCCCGAGTTCCTTACCGAAAGCCTCAACCAGGCAGCCAAGATCGGTGCCGATTGCGTAGCTCACAAAATACCTGGGATGCCTCGAGCGCAGGGGATTTCGCGCGAATTCAGGTTGCCGGCTGCCATCGGACCCCGGGTCCTGCAGATTACTCCCGGAACTCTCCAGTGCGGCAATGGTCTGGTCGGAACGCCGGATCACCAGTATCGCCAGGTTGTCCCGACGTAATATTTCGACTCGATCGACAGCGAGTTCGCGCAGGCTAAAGCGGTAGGATTCCTGAATACCGGAGGGACGGATATCTATCGCGAAATCGAGCAGGGTGTAAAGGCATGCGACGACAATAAAGGCGGCGCAGTACCTGATCAAAGTTAACAGTAACTTTCTTCTTGCTAAACTCACTTGTGATGCTCGCAGTGTCAGCCACTGAAGCCGGCCGACAGCCAGGCTGACCGGTATCTGCCGGGCAGGCGCTGCGGCCACAGGGCCATCGCGTCAAACCGAAAACTTAACCGAGTACGACTGCCTCGCCGGCCTGCTCGCTGCAGTAGCGACCCAGGCAACTGAACAGCTCCTCGCCGCTTCCCTGCAGGCGCCAGCACTCTTCGGCGGCATCGTAATCGAAATGATAGCCGCCCGAACGTGCCGCAACCCAGATCTGGGTCAGCGGCGCCTGCTTGTTGACAATGATCTGGCTGCCGTCGGCAAATTCCAGCGTCAGGATACCGCCCGCGTTATCGTAGTCGATATCGACACCGCAATCTTCGATCGCCTCCTCGATGGCGACCATGGTGTCCTCGGCAATCTGGTCGAAATCGGACTCATTCATCGCCGCCGACCTCGAAATCGAGCGACAGCGAATTGATGCAGTAGCGTTTGCCCGTGCTGTCCGCGGGGCCGTCGTCGAAGACATGACCGAGGTGACTGCCGCAGCGCTCGCACATGACCTCGACCCGGCGCATGCCGAGGCTGCTGTCTTCCTCGTAGCGAATCACCTGGTCCGAGGCAGGCCGGTCGAACGACGGCCAGCCTGAACCCGAGTCATACTTGTCACCGGAATCGAACAGCATTTCGCCGCAGCACTTGCACAGATACCTGCCTGTCTGGTGATTATGGTAATACTCGCCGCTGAACGGCGGCTCGGTGCCCTTCTCGCGGCACACCCGGTACTCCTCGGGGCTTAGCTTACCGCGCCATTGTTCGTCATCATTCATGCTTTTCTCCCGTTTTTTCCAGGTACATTTCCTTGCCATCGACCAGATAAATCCAGCCGCGCGCGATCCGGTAAATCAGCCAGATGGTGACCACCGGCAGCACCAGGTAACCGACCAGAATCGGCGTTGTCAGTATCCCCAGGATCGACCACAGCAAGCCATACCAGAAGGTCGCCTTCTGCCACCTGAAATGCGATTCGAGCCAGCTGCCGCGCACGTCGTCGTACTTGATATAGTTGACGATCAGGCCCAGGATCCCGGTAATCAGCGTCAGGAACGAAAGCGCCTGCAGGATATAAACCGAGTAGGTATATTTCTTGAGTTCCTGCTGCTGTGCTTCGTCAAAATTCATCCATCGTCTCCCAGCAGCGCTTCGAATCCGGCCTGGTCGAGAATCTCGACACCGAGCGCCTCGGCTTTTGCGACCTTGGATCCCGGGTTCTCGCCGCTAATCACGGCGCTGGTCTTTGCAGATACGCTGCCGCTGACCCGGGCGCCGCGTGCCTTGAGCAGGCTGGCCGCCTGATCCCTGCTGTAACCTTCGAGCGTGCCGCTAATCACGTAGGTCTTTCCTTCCAGCGTTTGCGCCTGTTGCGAAACCTCGATCGACGACCAGTGGATTCCGGCGGCAACCAGCTTTTCCACTATGGCCCTGTTTTTTGCCTGGTCGAAGAAGTGCCTGATATTGTCCGCCACTACCGGGCCGACGTCTTCGACCTTTTGCAGGGTTTCTGCATCCGCATCCATCAACGGCTCGAGCTCGCCAAAATACGCGGCCAGCGATTCGGCGGTGGATTCACCAACCTCGCGGATCCCGAGCGCATAGATAAATCGCGCCAGGGTGGTCTCTTTACTCTGCTCGAGCGCGGCCAACAGATTGCCAGCCGATTTCTCGGCCATGCGCGGTAACTCCGAAACCTGCTCCTGCGGCAACTGAAAGAGATCGGCAACCGAATCGATCATGCCCTGCTCCACCATTTGCTCGACCAGTTTATCGCCGAGGCCCTCGATGTCCATTGCCTTGCGCGAAGCGAAGTGTTTTATCGCTTCCTTGCGCTGCGCCGCGCAGACCAGTCCACCCATGCAGCGATAGGCGGCCTGCCCCGGTTGTTGCAATACCTCGGAGTCGCAGACCGGGCAACGATCGGGCATTTGCGGTCGGGGTAACTTGCCCTTGCGCTGCTGCACCACTGGCGCCACGACCTCCGGTATCACGTCACCGGCACGCCGCACGATGACAGTATCGCCGATACGAATATCCTTGCGCTCGATTTCATCCATGTTGTGCAGCGTCGCGTTACTGACCATGACACCACCGACGGCTACCGGCTCCAGCCTGGCCACCGGCGTGAGCGCGCCGGTCCTGCCGACCTGGAAATCCACGTCCAGCAGCTTTGTCATGACTTCCTGGGCCGGGAATTTATAAGCGATCGCCCAGCGCGGCGCGCGCGAGACGAAACCGGCCTGGCGCTGCAGCTGGCTATCGTTGAGCTTGAATACGACACCATCGATATCGAAGGCCAGCTGCTCGCGCTGTTGCAGCATCCGCCGGTAGTAATCGAGGCAGTCGTCGATCGAATCGAGTAATTCGATCTGCCGGCTGATCGGCAATCCGATCTCTCGCAGATACATCATTTGCTGAAACTGTCCGGGCGGCAGTTCGACGCCCTCGATCAGGCCGATGCCGTAGCTGCAAAACGTCAAAGGACGACTCGCGGTAATTCGAGAATCGAGCAGCCGCAGGCTGCCGGCCGCGGCGTTACGCGGGTTGGCGAAGACTTTGCCGCCCGCTTGCCGCTGGCTCTGGTTGAGGGCGTCGAAGCCTTCGATGTCCATATAGACCTCGCCCCGCAACTCGATCCGATTCGGTAATTTATCGCCCAGCAAGCGCAATGGTATCGAGGCGATGGTGCGCGCATTGGCGGTAATGTTTTCGCCGCTACGGCCATCGCCGCGCGTGGCCGCGCGGGTCAGTTCTCCACCCTCGTACAACAGGCTGACCGCGAGCCCGTCCAGCTTGGGTTCGGCGCAATAGGCCAGCTGGCCCTGGTAATCCAGCTTGTCGCGCAGGCGGCGGTCGAAAGCAATCATTTCCTCCTCGTCGAAGGCATTATCCAGCGACAGCATCGCAACTTCGTGGGTGACGGTTTCGAAATGACTGGCTGGTTCGGAGCCGACCCGCTGCGTTGGCGAATCGGCGCTGACGAGCTCCGGATACTCCTGCTCGAGCTGCTGCAGGCGACGGAATAACTTATCGTAAG
>JAASSH010000120.1 GCA_021767985.1 Gammaproteobacteria bacterium
AACCGGTTCGGTCAGCGAATCCTGGAAGAACAGCGGGACGATCTGAACCAGGCCGCCGATGGATATCACGAAGATGACCAAAACGATCATCAGGCCAATGTTTCTTTCGACTTTATCGTGTGCTGAAGCCATAGTGTTTTCTCTTTTTTACTTAATGGGCGCTTGCCGGTTCGGGAATTTCAACTTCGACGGGTTTGGCGTCGGCGATGGATCGCCACAGGTTGTAAGCCATTACCAGGGCGCCGAGCAGGAAGAAGGCGCCGCCGAGGGTGCGCACGATGTAGTAAGGGTGCATCGCCTGCACCGATTCTACGAAACTGTAAGTCAGCGTGCCGTCGGCGTTGACCGCACGCCACATCAGGCCCTGCATGATGCCCGCAACCCACATCGAGGCGATGTATAAGACGATACCGATGGTCGAGGTCCAGAAGTGAACCTCGACCAGCTTCAGGCTGTAAAGCTCACGACCGAAGAGACGCGGAATCAGGTAGTACATCGCGCCCATGGAGACCAGGGCAACCCAGCCGAGCGCGCCGGAATGTACGTGGCCGATGGTCCAGTCGGTGTAGTGCGACAACGCGTTAACCGTCTTGATCGACATCATCGGGCCTTCGAAGGTCGACATGCCGTAGAACGAAATCGATACGATCAGCAGCCGCAGTACCGGATCGGTGCGCAGTTTATGCCAGGCGCCGGACAGGGTCATGATGCCGTTGATCATGCCGCCCCAGGATGGTGCCAGCAGGATCAGCGACATGATCATGCCGAGTGACTGCGCCCAGTCGGGCAGCGCGGTGTAGTGCAGGTGGTGCGGACCGGCCCAGATGTAGGTGAAAACCAGGGCCCAGAAGTGCACTACCGAGAGACGGTAGGAATAAACCGGTCGTCCGGCCTGTTTCGGTACGAAGTAGTACATGATGCCGAGGAAGCCGGCGGTCAGAAAGAAGCCGACCGCGTTATGACCGTACCACCACTGCACCATCGCATCCTGCACCCCGGCATAGGCCGAGTAGGATTTCAGGAAGCTCACGGGCAGGGCCGCACTGTTGAACAGGTGCAGTATTGCCACGGTGACGATAAAGGCGCCGAAAAACCAGTTGGCGACGTAGATATGCGGAATCTTGCGCTTGATGATGGTGGTGAAGAACACCAGCGCGTAGCTGACCCAGACCAGCGTAATCAGAATATCGATCGGCCACTCCAGCTCGGCGTATTCCTTGCTCGTGGTGATGCCGAGCGGCAGCGTGATCGCTGCCAGCACGATGACCAGTTGCCAGCCCCAGAAGGTAAACGCGGCCAGTGCCGGAAACGCGAGTCTGGCGTGGCAGGTATGCTGTACCACGTAGTAGGAGCATGCGAACAGCGCGCATCCGCCGAAGGCAAAGATGACCGCATTAGTGTGCAACGGCCGCAGGCGGCCGAAAGTCAACCACGGGACATCGAAGTTGAGCGCCGGCCAGGCCAGCTGCGCGGCGATCACGACGCCGACCAGCATGCCGACAATACCCCAAACGATTGTCATGATCGCAAACTGTCGGACTACTTTGTAGTTGTAGGTTTCATTATTAGTCATCTAGTGCTTCCTCGATGTCTGATGCGCATCAAACGGGTGAATCTTCTGATAAAAAAACGATTAGCTGGTAAAAACGGGCTGCAGGCCCATGCCCCAAAGCAGTGCGGTCATGGCCAGCAGCGAGACCAGCGCGACCAGCCCGACCGCGAGTATCGCGGAGGAATAGAGAAACCCGCGCTCCGCCGGTATCTCCATCATGATCGGTAATCCCGAGTACAGCAGGTAAACGGTATAGGCCAGCACCGGCAAGCCCATCAGCATGTTGAGCCATAGCACCGGGTAGACCTGCATGATGCCTATCAGGAACAGCGGCATCGCGGTATAGGCGGCCAGCGCGATACACAGCGGCAGCGGTTTCTCCACTTCGTATGCCTTGCCCAGCAGGTGGATCACCCAGCCGATGCTGAAGACGCCGATGATCAGCGCCAGGTAGTAGATGATCGCGATCGAAATCGCGGATTCGCCGGTGATGCGGATCGGATCGCCGACTCCGATACGCCAGCCCACCTGCGTGGTGCCGATATAGCCCGAAATCGCGGGAATCGCCGCCAGGATAAAAACAAATCCGACACCACTTCGATCGCTGGATTTTTGTTGTTCGCGTATTCTTTCCCACTCGTTCGTGGGATTGCTGAAAAGCCCGATGATGTGCTGTATAAACATGGCAGATTATCTTGTTATTTGTTAGCGTGGATTATTGCCGAGGCGACCGGACGGGTATTGATTCAGATCAAGGGATTAATAATTTGAAATTGCATTGTTTGCAGTTTCATTCTTAATTACCCACGTCTTCTGCGCCGCGGGCATTCTACTTGGTATCAGCGATTACTAAAAGCATGAGCTTCGATAACACCGGCGAACCGGGTGCGGCCGCAACATTGGGTGCGGCCGGTGCCTGCTTTCATTGCGGTTTGCCGGTTACTGCCGGGCTGGATATAAGGGTACACATCGACGGTCAGGACCGTGACATGTGCTGCCATGGCTGCCAGGCCGTGGCCGAGGCGATCATCGCCGCCGGCCATGAGAATTTTTACCGGGTCAGGACCGAGCCTTCGCCGAGTGGCCAGGACCTGGTGCCGGATTTTCTGCGCGAGGCGGAAGTCTACGATGTGCCCGAGATTCAAAGCCAGTTCGTCCATGTCGCCGCTGAAAATACGCGCGAGGCCAGCCTGATCCTGGAAGGCATTACCTGTGCTGCCTGCGTCTGGCTCAACGAACAGTATATTGCCGGTTTGCCCGGGGTAAAAAGCGTGAGCGTCAACTATGCCACCCAGCGCGCACTGGTGCGCTGGGACGATTCCCGCATCAAGCTCAGCGAAATCCTGCAGGCGATACAGAAAATCGGCTACCGGGCTCTGCCCTATAACCCTGACCAGCAGCAGGCGCTGCATCGACGTCAGCGTCGCCAGCAGCAGCGTCGCCTGGCGGTGGCGGGCCTGTTCGGTATGCAGGTCATGATGCTGTCGATCAGTCTTTATGCCGGCGCCTGGTCAGGCATGGAGCGCGATTTCGAACAGTTTTTCCGCTGGCTGAGCCTGGGATTGACGCTGCCGGTGCTGCTTTACTCGGCGCCCCCGTTTTTTGGTGCCGCGTGGCGCGATCTGAAACGCCTGCGGGTGGCGATGGACCTGCCGGTGTCGCTCGCGATCGCGATCGCTTTTGCCAGCAGCAGCCTGGCGACTTTCAAAGGCCAGGGCGAAATCTATTTCGACTCGGTTGTGATGTTCATATTTTTTCTGTCGGCGAGCCGCTATTTCGAGAGCATGGCACGCCAGCGCTGCGCCGCGTCGGTCGAGAAGCTGGTGCAATCCATGCCGCTGATGACGACTCGCCTCGAGTCCGCAAGCGATGCCGGGGAGGCGGTAGCGGCGGCGACGCTCGCGATTGGCGACCGGGTGCTGGTCCGCCCCGGTGAGACGGTACCGGCGGACGGCGAGATCCTGAGCGGCGAGTCCGCGATCGACGAATCGCTGTTAAGCGGTGAAAGCATTCCACTGGCGCGCGGCCCCGGCGAGCGCCTGCTCGGCGGCAGTATCAACGTCACCAACCCACTGCAAATGCGTGTCAGCGCGGTTGGAGCCGACACGGTGATGGCGGAGATTCAGCGCACCATGGAGCGTGCACAGGCCGACAAACCGCCGTTGGCGCGCCTGGCGGATCGCGTGGCGGCGCATTTCATCGCAATCGTCTTGCTGATTGTCGCCAGCGTCGCGCTGTTCTGGTGGTGGCAGGACCCCGCGCGCTGGTTCGAAATCGCACTCTCGGTGTTGATCGTGAGCTGTCCCTGCGCGCTGTCGCTGGCCACGCCGACCGCCATTAGCGCTACCCTCGGCCGCATGCAGTCCGCCGGCCTGCTGGTCAGGCAGGCCGCGGCGCTCGAGAGGCTGAATCACGTGACCCATGTCGTCTTCGACAAGACCGGTACGCTGACACGGGGTAAACCGGAACTGGAACGCATCATTTGCGACCCGGAGTTCGACCAGGACCACTGCCTCGAACTCGCCGCCGGCCTGGAGCGGCATTCCGAGCATCCGCTGGCGCGAGCGCTGCTGCGAGAGGCCGGTGCTGCCGGCAGCGATAAAGTCTCGCGTATCGTCAACGTCGCCGGCGGCGGAATATCCGCGAACATCGACGGCGATGAATACTTCATCGGCAGCGTGGATTTCATCGCCGGGCACACCGACGCGACGCTTCCCCGGGACTGGCTGGACGCAATCGCCAACGACGCCGTGACCGCGGTGCTGCTGGCGCGCGCCGAGCGCGTGATGGCGATGTTCACATTTGCCGACGGGTTACGCGAAGATGCTCCCGCGCTGATCGAATCTTTGCAGCGTATGGGCAAGTCGATCATCCTGATGACGGGCGATCGCGAGGCCAGCGCTGCCCGGGTGGCGGAAGCCACGGGGATCGACGATTGCCGCGCGCAGATGTCGCCACTGGCCAAGATGGAGGCGGTGCAGGCGTTGCAGCACGAGGGTGCCCGCGTATTGATGGTCGGGGACGGTATCAATGATGCCCCGGTGTTGTCTCGTGCCGACGTTTCTATCGCGATGGGCGGCGCCAGTTCGCTCGCCAAGACGAGCGCTGATATCGTGCTGATCGGCAACCAGCTGCAAACGGTGTCCGAGGCGATCATGGTAGCGGGCCGCACCCAGAGCATAATACGCCAGAACATGGCCTGGGCTTTACTGTATAATTTTGGCGCGATCCCGGCCGCGGCAGTCGGCCTGGTGGCGCCCTGGCTTGCCGCCATCGGGATGTCGGTCAGTTCGCTGATCGTCGTATTGAACGCGATGAGACTATTACGCTAGTGGAAATAATTTACCTGTTGATACCGATTTCTTTGATCCTGCTCGCCGGGATCGTGTGGGTATTACTGTGGGCAGTGCGCGACGGACAGTACGACGACCTCGAGGGGCCGGCGCACCGGATCCTGATGGACGAGGATAAAATTGTCGACGGGCAAAAAAATAGCCGGCGGGGAGATGCCGGCTAAATACTCTGTTGTGTATTAAGAGTAGGAGTCAGGAACAGATTCTAGTGATATCCCCGGATCCTGTAATTGATACAGATCAAGTAAAATACTCGCTCGCTTAGACAGATCTGGAAAATTAACCGGCAACTGTTTCCGGCCGCTGGTAGGCATCGAAAACCGAGCAGATATTGTGCACCAGCACGCGGCCGGGCTCGAGCACTCTGATTGCGTTATCGGCGATCTCGACCAGCCCTTCTTCCGCCATCATCCGAAGCTGATCCATTTCGTTGGCGAAATACTCGTCAAAGTCGATGTTCCAGCTCTTCGAACTTTGCCTGGTATCGATTCGAAACTGGCACGAGAGCCGCTGAATGATTTCTCGGCGCAGCAAATCGTCGTCGCTACTCTGGTGCCCTCGCATCACCGGCAGTCGCTGCTGATCGAGACTTTCGTGATAGTCATCGAGGCTGATCGAGTTCTGGCTGTAATTCTCGTGTACGTGGCTGATGGCCGACACGCCGAAGCCGATCGAGTCGCATTGCTCATGCGCGGTATAACCCCGGAAATTACGGCGCAACCGGCCGCGTCGCTGCGCCACGGTCAGTTCGTCCGCCGGCCTGGCGAAGTAATCCATGCCGATATGGTCATAGCCCGCGGCGCACAGCTGCTCGGTCGCATTCTGCAGGATTGCCAGCTTCTCTGATGAATCGGGCAGGTCCTTTGCCTTGATGCGTCGCTGCGTAGGAAACCGGTTTGGCAGGTGCGTATAGTGGTACAGCGCGATACGGTCTGGCTCGAGTTCGATAATGGTGTTCAGCGTCGTGGTAAAGCTTGCCACGGTCTGGTGCGGCAAACCGTACATCAGGTCGATGTTGATCGAGCGAAAACCAGAGCGTCGCGCGTCGCCGATCACCGTTTCTATCGACTTCAGGCTCTGGATACGGTTGATCGATTTTTGTACTTTTGCATTCAGTTCCTGGACCCCGACACTAATGCGATTGAAACCCAGGTTGCGCAGATACGCGGCGCCGCCAGGTTCCATTACCCGCGGATCTATTTCGATAGAGTAATCACCTTCGCCGCCGCGGCTCAACTTGAAATGCCGCGCTATTTTATTCATCAACTGCTGCGACTGCTGCTGCGTCAGGAAACCCGGCGTTCCGCCACCCCAGTGCAGCTGGCGTACTTCGCGATCCTGGTCGAATAGCCGCGACTGGATCTCGATTTCTCTATGCATGGCCTGCAGGTAGGGCTCTGCTTCTTGCTTGTGCTGGCTGATCACCTTGTTACAGGCACAGAAATAACAGATCGAGCTGCAAAACGGGATATGTAAATAAAGCGACAGGGGCCTGGGGATCAATTCCTCGTTACTGGACCTGGCCCATTCACGGAAATGAGATTCTGTAATCTCCTCGTGGAACTCGGTCGCGGGAGGGTAGGAGCTATAGCGCGGCCCCTGATGATCGTATCGATTGATCAGGTCTTCCTGAAAAAGAAGTGGCTTCGGCATTACAGGCATAGCATTTAATTATGAGCCATAGACTACCGTCTGCAGGCTCGCCTGCATTGACCTGAATCAAGTCGCGGTAACAGTATCCCCGCTGACGGCGTCGGTCAGCAGTCGCGCAAACTGCTGCAGCACCGGGTCCCAGTAGGGCGACAGCA
>JAASSH010000121.1 GCA_021767985.1 Gammaproteobacteria bacterium
GGTTTACATCGCCGATCGCATCGATCAGGGCGATGAGCTCGAATCCGCGATGACCCGTTCGATCGACGAACTCGACGGCGTATTCACCTATCTGGTTGCGACCAGCGACCAGCTCGGCATGGCCAAGGACGTCATGGCGGCCAAGCCGATGGTGCTCTACGAGAGTGACGAATTTGTCGGCCTGGCTTCGGAAGAAGTGGCTATTCGCAGTATTTTCCCGCGTGAAATTGACACCTGGGATCCTTATCAAGGGGAGGTAAAAGTATGGGCAGCGTGAGTACATCCCATGAAATGGGGCTGCA
The DNA here is from genome assembly GCA_021767985.1 of Gammaproteobacteria bacterium. Classification (GTDB taxonomy): domain Bacteria; phylum Pseudomonadota; class Gammaproteobacteria. The sequence goes on from JAASSH010000121.1 coordinate 303, forward strand.
TGAGGAGCAGCTGCGGGGGCGGACCCAGCAAATGTTTTTCTCGGCGACCGAGGAAGAGAACTACACCTATCCGTGGTCTTACGAGGTCGATTTTAACAAGGCCGCCGATTTCGACGCGGCCGATATGAGTATCGCCGAGATCAATGTCAAGATCCGCGAACTGATGCAGTCGGGTCACGGCACGATTACGGTGAAAAATCCGCGCGCCAAGCATTCGCTCGGGGTTGGTATTCTGAACCGGTTGAATCTGAACTTCGAAGGCAGTCTCGGTTATTTCGGATGCGGTCTGATCGACGGGCCCAACGTGCGCATTTCCGGTCGCGTCGGCTGGTCCTGCGCCGAAAACATGATGGCCGGTACCGTGGTCATCGAAAAGAATGCGGGTTCGCTGTTCGGCGCTGCCATCCGCGGTGGCGACCTGGTCTGTAAAGGCCAGGCCGGTGCGCGCGTCGGCATCGACCAGAAAGGTGGCACGATCATCGTCGGCGGCAGCGTCGGTGCCTTCACCGGTTTCATGATGCAGCGCGGTCGCATGATCATTCTCGGCGATACCGGCGATAACCTGGGCGACTCGATGTACGACGGCACCATTTACGTGGCCGGCAAGATCGCCAGCCTCGGCGTCGACTGTGTCGAAACCGAACTCACCGATCTCGACAAGAAATACCTGAAGGGCAAACTCGACCTCTACGGTATGGAAGCGCCCAAGGGGATCGACAATATCGTCAAACTTACTTCGGGCAAGCAGTTGTGGAACTACGACAACCTCGAGCCCACCGAGAAAAAGCTGGTGCTCTAGGCGCCACCGGGAATTTGGAGAATACAGATGTCTGAAACCAAGAAAGATCCATATAACCTCGGCAAGAGCTTTATATTTCCGCCCGAGGTTATCAACGATATCCACATCAAGTCGGAGCTGGGGCGTTACCGCATGCGCGGATTTTCGCTGTTCAAGAAAATCCCGACCTGGGACGACCTGACTTTCATGCCTGGTACACTAACCCGGTTCGTTATCGAGGGTTACCGGGAGAAATGTTTAACCAAGACCATTATCGGTCCCGAGGCCAAGCGGCCGCTGGAACTCGATATTCCAGTCTACGTGACCGGTATGAGCTTCGGTGCGCTGTCCTACGAGGCCAAGACGGCACTCGCCCGTGGCGCCACGATGGCCGGTACCGCAACCTGTTCGGGCGAGGGCGGCATGATTCCCGATGAGCGCCGTTATTCGTCGAAGTGGCTGTATCAGTGCATCCAGTCGCGTTACGGCTTCAACCCGAACCACCTGCGGCTTGCCGACGCCTGTGAATTTTTTATCGGCCAGGGTTGTAAGGTTGGCCTCGGCGGCCACCTGATGGGGCAGAAGGTTACCGACCAGGTCGCCGAAATGCGTTCCTTGCCTGCCGGTATCGATCAACGCTCGCCGGCGCGCCATCCGGACTGGATGGGTCCCGACGACCTCGCGCTCAAGATCCAGGAAATTCGAGAAGCCACCGACGGCCAGATCCCGATCCAGCTCAAGCTTGGCGCCGCGCGCGTTTATGACGACGTGCGCATGGCCGCGAAAACGGGGCCAGACTCGATCTATATGGACGGCATGGAAGGCGGCACCGGCGCCGGCCCGCACCTCGCGACCGAGGATACCGGGGTTCCGGGTATCGCCGCGATTCGCCAGGCGCGCCAGGCGCTCGACGATGTCGGCATGTCGGGCCGTATTTCGCTGGTTTATGCCGGCGGTATCCGTAACGGTGCCGACGTCGCCAAGGCGATTGCGCTCGGAGCAGATGCGGTCGCGATCGGCCACTCGGTGATGATGGCGCTGAACTGCAACAAGGATATCCCGGAAGCCGATTTCGAAAAGGAAATGGGCGTCGAAGCGGGTTATTGTTACCACTGCCATACCGGACGTTGCCCGGTCGGCGTCGCCACCCAGGATCCGGAACTGCGCAAGCGTCTCGACCCCGACGAAGCGGCGGAGCGGGTCTACAACTTCCTGCACACGCTGACCATCGAGGCGCAGCTGTTCGCGCGCGCCTGCGGCAAGACCAATATCCATTCGCTGGAGCCGGAAGACCTGGCGGCGCTGACGCTCGAAGCCTCGGCCTGTGCGCAGGTGCCGATGGCCGGTACTCAATACACCGTCGGTCGTCCCGACATGACTCGTTTCTAAGGAGGTCGAAAAATGACTGAACTAAGCATTAATCATTTCCTCGAAGGCGACGGCGTCGACACCGAGCGCGAGAAAATCATCGGCCAGCATATCGGTTACCGTTACGACGTCAACCTGGTGCCCGATATGGATCGCTGCACGCCGTTTCTGACCAAGTACATGGAGATCATGGGCTGGTCGGACCTGAACTGGCTCGAGGATGTGCACATGGGCTACGAGGAAGGGCGTCCCGCGGTGTTCGATCGTAACATCAACGGCTGGGTGACCATTCCGGAAGATATCGAACTGCCGGATAATCAGCAGGACCGCGACATGATCGCGCGCGAACTGCTGGTCAAGTTCCAGATGGCGAAGGGACATCCGATGGTGGACCTGCGCAAGGCTTACGAGAAGTTTTCGTGAGGTAGCGTCTGAACAAGCCAAAAAGGATTGTTCGGGACACCGGCAATCCTTTTTTTGGCTTAAAATTTAAGGCACTTTTTTGGTGCGAAAATATTGATGATCGCAGGGAATAAAGGTATAAGTAGCGGGTGATTTTCATGCGGGTTGTCAACATTTCCTGCCAGTGAAAATACAGGCTAATAATATTATAAGAGGCTAGGCCAGCGCACTTCTGGCATTCACACAAATCAAGAAATAGAGAGGTAACAGAGGATGGATAATGAGTTAACGTCGCTCGTGATTATATTTACCGAGTTTTACTACTGGGTTACCGTTGTGTTTATGTTTCTGATACACGTCGGATTCTGTATGTACGAGGTGGGGGCCTCGCGCTATAAGAACCATACGCACACCTTGATGAAGAACACCATGCTCATCCCGCTGGTAACGATAACCTTCTTCTTCTTCGGCTGGTGGATTTACTTTGCGTTCGTCAATGGTCCCTGGATCATCGGGCCCCTGGTAGATGCGCCCTGGGCCACGCCCTGGAGCGAGCTGATGGGTACGCACATGGGTAACTCAGCGTTTCAGGATACTCTGACCGCGGACGATACGGCCTACTGGGCGCGAATCAACGGTGTATTCTGGGCAGCGTTCCTGCTGTTCTCATGGACCGCCGCTTCGATCGTATCCGGTGCCGTCATCGAGCGTATCCGTCCCAGCGCTTTCTGGATTCTGGCCGTTGTCATCGGTTCGTTCACCTGGATCATCGATGCGTCCTGGGGCTGGTCCTGGAATGGCTGGATGGTGCAAAAGCTGGGTTACCACGACGCCTACGCGTCCGGTGTTATCCACGCGATCGCCGGTGGTTTTGCGCTCGGTGTGTTGCTGGTACTCGGTCCTCGCATCGGCAAATTCGCCGCTGACGGCACGCCGAGGAACATCAATCCGCATAATCCATGGCTGGTAACCATCGGACTGTTCCTGATCTATACCGGTTTCTGGGGCTTTTACGTGGCCTGCAACATTCCGGTCATCGACGTTTATGGCGGTGCCATGCTGGACGTGGAAGGCAAGTCCTTCTTCAGCGCCACCAACATTTACCTGCAACCGACCACGCTGTCCGCTATTACCTTCAACTTCCTGATGTCGCTGTCGGGCGGTTTGATGGTGGCGTATATCGTGTCGAATGGTGACGCGTTCTGGACTTATTCGGGTGGCCTGGCGGGTGTCATCGGCGCCTCGTCGGGTAACGACCTGTACCACCCCATCCAGGCCATGCTGATTGGTGGCGGCGGCGCATACCTCGCCTTCAAGATGCATTACTGGGTTGAAAACAAGTTCAAGATCGACGACGCCGTCGGCGCGGTCGCGGTTCATGGTTACGCCGGTTTTTACGGTATCGTCATGGCCGGCTTCATGCTCTGGGGTTACCCGTCCTCGCCGTTCGAGGGTTACGCGGCCATTTCTCCGTGGGGCAACTTCATCGGTGCGATCATCATGTTCTTTGTGCTCGGATTTGTCCCGGCCTGGATCGTCTCCAAGATCCTGCACGGGTTTGGCATGTTGCGTATTCCACGTGAAATCGAAATGGTTGGTCTCGACATCAACTACGAGTCGGCGCGTGCAGCCGACGCCGATGAGGTGGCGCAGGCAATTCGCGAAGAAGCGAGTCGCAGTGCCTGATTTCACATCGATAACAGATAATTGAGGAGAATATATTATGGCTGCTGTACCAGTAGACAATTGGCTCAACGTCGATCAATTCGGCGCAATCTACCCGTTCTCCGGAACGGAGACGATGCTGACCATTCTTGGATTTGCTTTCTGGATTGGCTGGCACATCTACCAGATGAAGAAGGAATCCACCGAGTTCAAGGAGGATATTGAAAACATCAAGAGACAGGGAGGGCCCGGGAAAGTCCTCGAGGACGAGGCCCGGCGTGAAATGGAGGATACCGTGGGCCAGTAAACGCCCGCAGTATGCTTTGACTGTGTAGTAACAAAACCCCTTCGACCAGCGTCGAAGGGGTTTTTAATTGTTTCGCCAGGTAAGTAATTTCGATGATGAAAGATGCACTCTCGGCCATACCGAGCCGGCCGGCCCTGTATATTGCGCCGGTCATCGTGATACTGGTGCTGTCGTTTTATTATCGGGACATGTATGTCAAATGTACCGATATCAGGCAGCATCGTGAAGCGCTGAACGAGTTGTTACCGACCCTTGGCGCCCCCGCGCAGTTTCGCCTGGCGGAGTTCACCCGTTTTGCCTGGGATAAGGTCAGGATCGTCGCCAGGCTCGAACCGCATACCAGAACCGTCGAGTGTCCCTTCGGCTGGAACTGGGCCAGTGGTGAGCGCGAATCGCTGGCGGCTTCCGGGTTGCTGAGCGCATTGATGTTTGCCCAGCATGGCACGATCGTAAAGTATCTCGAAGTACGTAACGACGAAGTCGCGTTTGTCGGCGCCGATTCCAGTTTAACGCCGCAAACCGCGGTATTCGACATTGGCACCGGTTCCGAAGACGGGAGTAAGGTGACACTGATCCTGAACAGGCAAAAATAGGATTTGGGTAACTTGTCGAGTGCACCAGCGCTGCGCGGTTACTATGGAATAGGTCGCGCTATCGCGACCTCGTTTTTAAGCGGGATTCAGTGGCGTATTGGCACAGAAGGTGTCGCTTTAACGATGTTTTAGCAAGCCGATAACCGTAAAATATGCGCAGATCAAGCTGCCGGACTGGAACGGACGCCGCCGACATTTTAACTTGCTAACTGGGGGTACCAAACTTGGCCACTATCATCGACGGCAAAGCATTTTCGGCTAACCTGCGCGGCGAAATCGCGCGCAAGGTTGCAATTCTCAAACAAGATCATTCGGTGACGCCCGGGCTCGCGGTTGTCCTGGTGGGCGAAGATCCGGCGAGCCAGGTTTACGTGCGCAGCAAGGGCAAGCAAACCGTGGAAGCCGGCATGAATTCCTACGAGCACAAGCTCGACGCAGGCACCAGCCAGGAAGACCTGCTGGCCCTGATCGATCAGCTCAATAACGATCCCGATGTGCACGGCATCCTGGTGCAACTGCCGCTGCCGGGTCATATCGACGAGGAGGCGGTGATCAATTCGATATCGGTCGACAAGGACGTGGACGGATTCCACCTTTCCAACGTCGGCAAGCTGTCGATCGGTGCCGACGGCATCGTGCCCTGTACTCCGCTCGGTTCGCTGATGATGCTGAAGGATCACCTGGGCGACCTGTCCGGCATGAAGGCTATCGTCGTCGGCCGCTCCAACATCGTCGGCAAGCCGATGGCGGCGTTGCTGTTGAAGGAAAGCTGCACGGTGACCATCGCGCATTCGCGCACCCGCGACCTGCCCGGCGAATGCCGCCAGGCCGATATCGTCGTGGCCGCGGTCGGGCGGCCGGAGATGGTCAAGGGTGACTGGATCAAACCGGGCGCCACGGTAATCGACGTCGGTATCAACCGCATCGAAAAAGAAGACGGCGGTACCCGCCTGGTGGGCGACGTCGAGTTCGATAGCGCCGCCGAGGTTGCCGGTGCGATTACCCCGGTACCCGGTGGCGTCGGTCCGATGACCATCGCCTGCCTGCTGCACAATACCCTGCAGCAGGCCTGCCGGCTGAACGGCCTCGAGGTGCCGGAGTAAGGCGGGCCTTGTTCTGTTCGAGGTCCATCTGGTCTGGTGAACATGGAAATTTCGGGTCGTTTCATATCTGAGCCGGGCTGATTATGTCCCCGATCCTGAAACGCAGTTCGATTTTTATCGCCCTGATGGCGGCCGGGCTGGCGATGTACATGTCCTGGTACAACATCAAGGCCGAACGTTTCAACGAGAC
>JAASSH010000477.1 GCA_021767985.1 Gammaproteobacteria bacterium
GTACCCTCCTTCCCCATCGCCACCCCGACCTGGGCCGCGCGCAGCGCGGGCGCGTCGTTGGCGCCATCCCCGCTGACCGCGACGTAGTGACCGTTACGCTGCAGGGATTGCACGATATCGAGCTTTTGCGTGGGCTCGACCCGCGCGAACACGGCCGCGTCTTGCGTCATCAGGTCGACCTCAGCCTCGTTGGCCGCTGCTTTCAATTGCGGGCCGGTTACGATCTGTGATTCGTCTTCCAGTAAATCGAGCTCGCGCCCGATCGCGTACGCGGTAATCGGGTGATCGCCGGTCACCATCGACACCTTGATTCCGGCAGCGCGACATTTGGCGACCGCGGGGCGGGACTCGGGACGCAACGGGTCGATCAGGCCGACCAGCCCGATCAAGGTCAGATCGACAAGGTGCTCGTGGTTGAAATCCTCCTGTTCTCCCACCTCGACATCGCCTGAGGCGAGCGCGATCACACGAAATCCTTCGGAGGCAAGTTGCCTGGCCTGGGCTTCGATCGCGTCCTTATCCAGCGGCATAACGCCATCCGGCTGCAGTGCGGTGCCGCACATGTCCAGCAGTTTTTCGAAGGCGCCCTTGACGAACGCGCGCGATTTGCCGTTTGCCTGGTTGAGACTGGCGCTGTACAAGCGTTCCGATTCGAACGGCATGTTATCGATTTCCGGAAAATGGCTAATTTCCTCGGGGCGCTTGTACCCCGCCTTGTGCGCCATGATCAACAGTGCCACATCGACCGCATCGCCGTTATGCGCCCATTCTCCATTCTGACGACCGAGGTAACCCTCGTTGGCGATCACCGCGCACTGGCAGGCCTGGTCGAGGAGTTTATGCTGATCGCTATCAGGCGCACCATTCGCGGTCAGCACGCTACCGGTGGGCTGATCGCTGTCACCGGTCACCTGCCATTCGTCTAAACCGGGAAAAGCCAGGCGCCGTACCGTGAGTTGATTTGCGGTCAGGGTCCCGGTTTTATCGGAAGCGATATAAGTGCATGAGCCGAGCGCCTCGACGGCGATTAGTCGTCGAACGATAACGTCGCGTTTCGCCATGCGCCGCATGCCAATCGCCAGCGCCACCGTCAGCGCCACCGGCAGCCCTTCCGGAATCACCGACACCGCGAGCGCGACCGAAGACAGGAAAATCTCGGATATTGGCATGCCGCGTATGAATAGAATGGTGGCCATCACTAACACCGCGCCGCCGACGAACATCGCCACGCGTCGGGTGAAGCGTTCCATGCGCTCCTGCAAGGGCGCCTTGGCACTGGTATCGCCGGTAACCGATTCGGCAATGCTACCGAGCTCGGTCGCGAGCGCGGTCGCAACCACTATACACTGCGCCCTGCCCCGATTCACCAGGCTGCCGGCGTAAGCCATGTTGACGCGATCGCCGAGCACTGTATCCTCATCCAGCACCACGTCCGCGCGTTTGACGACCGCAATCGACTCGCCGGACAACAGCGACTCGTCGATTTCAAGATTGTGACTTTCCAGAATGCGCATGTCGGCCGGCACGCGTTCACCCGATTCCAGCAAAACCACGTCACCCGGTACGATTTCTTCCGAGTCGATCTGGTATGCCTCACCGTCGCGCAACACGCGCGCCTGGGTCATCATCATTTTTTGCAGCGCATCGGCCGAGCGCTGCGCAGAATACTCCTGAACGGTGCCGATGACGGCATTCAGCAACAGCACCGCGCTGATGAAAATAGCATCCGAATACTCGTCAATCAGCAGCGATACAAAAGCCGCTGCCACCAGCACATAAATCAGCGGACTTTTAAACTGGTTGACGAAAACCTGCAGCACGCCTGGTGGCGTCTTCTTCGGTAACGCATTGGGGCCGTAACGTTGCAGCCTGACTGCGGCCTCGTCCTGCGTCAGACCCAGCTTCAACGCCTGCAGGCTGGCCAGGATTTGTTCGGAGGTAAGCGCGTAGGGATGCTCGAGCCCCGTCGTCTGGGGCGTCTTCTGTTCGACATCATTGGTCATGGGAGGGTTGCTACACTCCGAATTATTATTTTGCCGGACCATAACTTATCGCGAAACGATAACGATTGATACCGATCAAGCCCGTCGGCGTTACAGCCTGGGTTATCGTTCAGGCAACCCGGGAAATCAGTCGACGATAAATCCCAATCGTTTACCACGGCACTTGAACGAGCTGCAGGCGTTAAACCGCAAGGATAACGGTGTATTGCGTCATCGCTCGGAAAACCGACTGCGGGGTTGAAATAAGCCCCCGAATCAACATATTGGGTTATAATTCGCAATCTTGGGGACGACTTGGCTTCGACGTGGGTCGCGAAACCTGAGGTGCATGCCGAGAATGTAGGGAAACTCGTAAAATCTCCTGCAAACTATAGTTGCCAACGACGACAACTACGCACTCGCCGCTTAATAACCGGTAGATTGCTGTCGGACTGGAGCCGTGTCTATGCGTCCAGGTTCCTTTATGCCCTCGGGTACTCGGGAACATTCCGGCATCGCTCTCATAGAATCGTGATGGAAGCTTGTTCGGGGCTGAAGCACTAAAAAAGTACCGAAATCGCTGTCTGTTTTCCCTGTCCGGCGGGTAGCAGCCAGTTAAATTAAGAGTCGGAACAAGCATGTAGAGCCGATGGCAGAGGGCTTGCGGACGCGGGTTCAATTCCCGCCGTCTCCACCAATTAACTGTCTAACCTTGTCTAAGGTAGTCCTAAAGCCCGCATTCTAGCGGGCTTTTTGTTGATTACCTGTCGAAATGTCTCATAGCCCGTGGGCAGTTTCTGCGATAAGCATGTCGACAACGTCGCGCAGCGCTTCCACATCACTTTGGCCCGCGTCTCGGGCTGCTTTCCATACTTCGATTTGCTTGTGTGCACTGGTACCGGATTCAATAATCTCGCGCGCACGCTCAACCTCGTCGA
>JAASSH010000478.1 GCA_021767985.1 Gammaproteobacteria bacterium
CAACGAGTTACAGCAAGCGGGACACGACAGCCGGATTCTGGTTGATGAAAGGGGGGTTCCTACCCGCTATCGCATCGCCGTTCCGGGATTCGATTCGCGCCAGGCCGCCGAGGAATACGCCGCTTCGATCGTCGGCACGCTGGGTATCAGAGATACCTGGATCGGTAAAGATCGGCCGCGCAAGGTCGACTGATATCGGCCTTTCTGACGGTCTGAGCCTGGCGTTATTTAGAAGCGCAACCGACCGACTGCACGCGATCCGCAACCTAGGCGAAGCCGGGTGGGTCCCACTGATCCATCATCTTCTGCCGGGCGGCGTCAAGCCGCTCGGACATCAACGAGGCGAAACGCTTGAACAATTCGTAGCCGAATTTCGGATCTTCCTCGCAGTGCGCCAGTATCGCGGTCCCGTCAAACTCGAGCAGTTCCGAGTCTTCCACCGCGCGCGCCTGGAAACTCCAGCGGTAAGGCGCGATCAACCATGACCAGCCGAGTATCTGATCTTCGCCCAGGGATTGTATATCGAGGGTTGGTCCCATCAGCGCAGGAACCTGTACCACGACCTGACCGCTGCGCAACAGGTAGAACTTGTCGGCGCGCGCGCCCTGCTTGAATAGCGATTCGCCCTTCTTGATTCGTATTTTCGTGGCCGATTCCGACAGAAACCTGATGAAATCATCATCCAGCCCCTTGAAGAATGCATGGCTGGACAGGTAATCCGTGGTTGTCATATTCGATCCCCTAAAGTTAATTGGCCCAGTATCGGACATATTGCGGTCGATTCTTTGATCCGCGACAACAACAGGCAAGATTAATCGACCCGGTCGACAAGCGCCAGTGTCGCACCAACAAGCGGCTTCTGCGATCATTTCCTGCTGGCCGATCAGAGCATGATGAAATACGGAATCCAGTAGGCCAGCATAATGCCGATAAGCAGTAATTCGATGCGGCATATCATGAGATAATAAGCGCGCAGATCCCCCTTCTCGTCGGCTACGCGTATCCGTGACATGACGTAATCGAACAGGATGACCACGAGCAGGATCGGCGCCATAACCGGTGTGACCAGGGTGGCGATGATAGACACCAGGGATTGATCGATGGCGCTGCCGGTGAGTGTTTCCAGGAGCCAATAGCAGGCGGGTATCGCCATATCGATAATGGCCAGCCCATACAGGCTGAGCCGCAAAAATCCCAGGGAAGCGAGACTGGACCCGGAGCGGGGCGTTACTGCCAATGCTGCTACCTTATTTCCTCGCCCGGCTTGTACCAGCCGAGCTTGTTATGCAGCGCAACGACCTCGCCGATCAGAATCAGGGTCGGTGCGCGCACCTCGTTGCGAGCGATGAGAGCCGGCAGGGAATCGAGATCGCCGACAAACACTCGCTGTTCGGCCGTGGTGCCCTTTTCGATCAGCGCAGCCGGCGTATCTGCGGCACGCCCGTGGGCCTTTAGCGAGCTGCAGATACGCTCGACGTTTTCCAGCCCCATGTAAAACACGACGGTCTGGTTGGCATGACTGAGCATTTCCCAGTTCAAACCTTCCTCGCCGTCACGCCGATGCCCGGTAACGAAAATACAGGCCTGCGAATGGTCGCGGTGAGTCAACGGTATCCCGGCATAGCTGGCGCAACCCGCGGCCGCGGTGATACCGGGGACGACCTGGAACTCGACATTCTCGTCGATCAATTCTTCGATTTCTTCACCACCACGCCCGAATATGAACGGATCGCCCCCCTTCAGTCGCAGCACGCGTTTGCCTTCTTTAGCCAGCCGTACCAGCAGCTGGTTGATACTTTCCTGCGGTATCGCGTGGTTCGAACTGGCCTTGCCGGCATAAATTTTTTCGGCGTCGCGGCGCACCATGTCGAGAATCGGCTGGGAAACCAGCCGATCGTATACCACGACGTCGGCTTGCTGCATCAGCCGCAGCGCTTTGAAAGTAATCAGGTCCGGATCGCCCGGCCCCGCGCCGACCAGGTAAACCTCGCCCTTGACGCCCGCAACGTTGAAATTCTCGAGCTCCTGCTCGAGTTGCTGACGCGCATCTTCGATGCGTCCGGCAAATACCAGTTCCGCAACCTGGCCGTCGAGTATCGTTTCCCAAAAACGCCGCCTGGTATCGACATCGGGCAGACGCTGTTTGACCGCATCGCGATGATCATCCGCAAGCCGTGCGAGTTCGCCGTAAGCGCCGGGAATGCAGCTCTCGAGCTTGGAGCGCAGCATGCGCGCCAGCACCGGCGACACGCCGCCGGTCGATATCGCGATCTGTACCGGGTCGCGATCGATCATCGACGGCATGATAAAGCTGCAAAGATCGGGATTATCGACGACATTGACCGGGATTCCACGCGCCTGCGCCTGGCGCGAAATCTCGGCATTGAGGGTCTTGTCATCGGTGGCCGCGATGGCGCAGGTCATATCGTTCAGGTCGTCCTGCTGAAACTCACGCTGCTCGCACTCGAGGGCCTGGTTATCCGCCATCTCGAGCACGCGTGCGCCGATGTCGGGCGCCACCACGCGCACCCGTCCGCCGGACCTGAGCAATAATTCCGCCTTGCGCGCGGCAACAGGGCCGCCACCGACGACGAGACAGGGTTTATCCGTGATATTGTAAAAAATCGGTAGAAAATTCATCAGCTTTCAGACCACTGTTCGGCGTGAATTATATGCTGTCCCGGGTGATTACAGTATCTTCACAATGGGGGATAAAAAAAGCCCGCCGGGGCGGGCTTTTTCTAACGCGGGATTGCGTTACTGGTTCTTCGTTCGGTAGTTATCGATTGCCGCGGCGATCGCATCCTCGGCCAGCACCGAGCAATGGATCTTAACCGGGGGCAACGCGAGTTCCTGGGCAATCTGCGTATTCTTGATTTCCGCCGCTTCTTCGAGGCTCTTGCCCTTGACCCACTCG
>JAASSH010000479.1 GCA_021767985.1 Gammaproteobacteria bacterium
CGAGTACCTGCTCGAGGGCAGCGTACGCATTGCGGGCGACCGGGTGCGCGTTACCACGGAACTGGTCGACGGCGCGAACGGTAAAAACGTCTGGGCGGAAACCTACGATCGCGTGCTAGATGACGTCTTCTCGGTACAGGACGACGTGACCCAGCGCATCATCGCGACACTGGCCAACCGACTCGAAAAGGTTGGCCGCGAGACCGCGATCAAAAAGAACAAGGATACCCTCACGGTGCACGATCTGTTGTTGCGCGCGCGGCATTATTACCCGGACTGGGACGGCACCCAGGACGGCATTTTACGTGCGCGCAAGCTGTATGAACGCGCCCTCGAGCTCGATCCGAATTGCGCCGCTGCTTATAGCGGGCTCGCATGCACCTACAACCTCGAATTCATCTCGAATTGGTCGTCCGATCGAGAAACTGCGGGCGCGCGTGCATTCGAGGTCGCGCGCAAGGCACTGACGCTTGACGACCGTGACAGCAATGCGCACATGGTCCTGGCCTGTGCCTATCGCGATATCTGGACAGACCTGGACATGGCCGAGAAACATCTCGACAAGGCAATCCAGTCCAATCCCAACGATTACTGGAACTATTGCTGCAAGGGTAACTTGATGGCGATTGCCGGAAGATATGAAGAAAGTGTTTTGTGTGCGCACGAGGCTATTCGGCGCAGTCCTTTGCTACCGGATTCCTGCCTGGAAAGCATCGGTCTGACGGAGTACTTCCTGCGGCAATACAAGCAGACAATCGCGACATTCAGCGAATCGTTGAATCCCAAGCCGCATTTACACGCCTACATTGCGGCCTGTTATGCGCAACTCGATCAGATGGACAAGGCCGCGGCTGCGGCGGAAGCGTTCGTTGAAGCGAACCGGGAGCAACCGACCATCGAGATACCCGATGACCCGGAGAGCTGGTGCTACTACTGGGACCGGGTATGGCATTTCAGGGATAAAGCCGTGCACGATCATTTGCTGGACGGCTTGCGCAAGGCGGGGATAGTGCATTAGGCGGATCACAGGTCGGGGCCAGGGTGACAGCTAATCGATCTTCGGGCTAGTTTGGTTGTCACGATAGTCGGCGCTATTGTCTGCAGAATTCAGTTCTAAACGAAAGGGTCAGCGTCGATTGATTGCTTCCAGCAAAAAATCGACACCAACCCTTTGATTCTAGGCGGAAACGGTCAGGGCCGCTGCCGGGGTTAGTCTTCCACCGTGATGTTAAGTGTCACCGGTATCGCCTTCGAAACCATTTCATAAACCGGTGAGTAACTCGCCATTTTTCTCAGGCTTTGCTCGTCCGCCGAAGTCCTGGCGCGGATATCGACCTCGATCTTGCTGTAACCGCGGTTGACCTCGTCCGAAACTCCGAAAAAGCCGCGCGCATCCATCTGCCCCTCCGCGGAAATCTCCAGTGCCTCCATTGCGTAACCCTGGGCCGAGGCGTGCGCGACCAGCGTGGTGCTGAGGCAGCTGGTCAATGCATTCAGGTAATGCTCCACCGCGTTTGGCGCGGTGTTCTGCCCGCCGAGGTATACCGGTTGATCCGCGTCCACGGTCAGTGCCTGCGAGCGTTCGGTTATCTCGCCGCCGCCGGCGTAAAAGTCCTTGATCGAGGTGCGGCTGCGGCTGCCGTCGATCCAGCGGTTGTCCGCGCGGAAGCGGAACTTGCCGAAGTTTTCGTCCGCGGCCATGTTGGTGGCCAGGTCGACAATCCGGCTGGTGTCGATGCCGTTGACAATGTGGTCGAGTTTTTCTGCAGTATCGTTCATGTTGATCTCCTGTTGAGTGTTTAAGAATATCGGCGTCCTGCGCCGATGAGGGAATCCTAGGCTCGGGGAGTCGCTGCGGATACTTCCTGCACTGTAGTAAACGACTACAGATTATGTAGTAAACTCTTTGGCCTATGCTGTTCTGTACTAACCGGGAGTGATTCGATGAGTTATGGGCAATTTTGTCCGGTTGCCAAGGCCACCGAGCTGTTGGGTGAGCGCTGGATGCTGCTGATCCTGCGCGAACTGTTTCTGGGTTCGCATCGTTACAGCGAACTCCAGCGCGGATTATCGCGGATATCGCCGTCGCTGCTGGCCAAGCGGTTAAAACAGCTCGAACAGGGCGGTATCGTCGTGCGTAAGTTGCAGCGCGGCCGTAAGGGGCACGATTACTTCCTGACGCCTGCCGGCAAGGAACTCGAACCGCTGATCCAGCACCTCGCCGTTTGGGGCATGCGCTGGGCGCGCGGCCAATTGCGAGACGATGAACTCGACGTCGAATTTCTGATGTGGGATATCCAGCGGCGACTGCAGCTCGAGCACCTGCCCGACGGCGATACCATCATCTGTTTTATTTTCGACGACCTCGATCGATATAAGAGCTGGTGGCTGGTGGTACGCGACGGCAGTGTCGACCTGTGCACTGAAAACCCGGGGCTCGACGTCGACCTCTATGTCGGCAGTTCCCTGCGCAACCTGGTCGAAGTCTGGGAAGGGGATGTTTCGATCAAAACCGCGCAGCGCAAGAAACTGATTCGTACTCAGGGCAACCGGCAATTGGCGAAGAACATGGCCGACTGGCTCGGCATCAGCCTCTACGCCGACGTGCGGCGCGGCGACCCGGCACTGATGCGGGTGGCCGCCGACGATTGATCGGCGCGCGCCAACTGCCAGAACCGAGAAAACCGGAAAACCGGGACAGATTTATTTAATATTTCAGTTTCCCTGGGGAAATTTATGAATCGGCCGCAGAACTTGCAAGTGGGCGTGACGGTCATAGAATGCGACGATTGCCGATACCGGGAAATGAAAATGCGCTACTGGATACCGATCTTGCTCGCCTTGTCGTTCAACCTGAATGCCGCGAGCCCGCCGGCCGAGAGTTTCGACCGCATGAACGAGGTTTTTCCGGACC
>JAASSH010000122.1 GCA_021767985.1 Gammaproteobacteria bacterium
GATAAACAACGTCTGCCCGAACTGGTGCCTATACGCTACGGGCGCATGAGCCGCAATCCATTTACATTCCTGCGCGGTGCCGCGGCGGTCATGGCCAGCGATCTTGCCGGCACAGTCAGCACCGACTTGCAGGTCCAGCTTTGTGGCGATGCTCACCTGGGCAACTTCAGGTGGTATCACGCACCGGACCGCCGCCTGGTTTTCGATCTCAATGACTTCGACGAGACCCTGCCGGGCCCATTTGAATGGGATGTCAAACGGCTGGCGGCGAGCGTCACCGTCGCAGCACGTAATAATGGTTTTTCAGCGGAACAGTGCCGCGACGCAACACGCGCTGCGATGAAGCAGTACCGCGAACACGTCATCGAGTCCTCCGAACTCAACCCGCTGGATTTGCACTACTACCGCATCGAATCGACCGAAGTGCTCAAGGACATCGAGAAGCAACGCAAGAAGGACCGCAAGTGGAAACAGGAAATCATCAACAAGGCGCGACGCAAGAACAGCCTGCGCGCGTTGAAAAAGCTAACCAGGACCGTCGACGGACACCGTGTCATCAATCCCGACCCGCCGCTGATCGTTCGTGTTGACGAATATCTCGAAAGCCTGCCCCCCGGCTCGGTATCCGCATTCGTTGACCGATATCGCGAAACGCTGCCGCTGGAACGCAGGGTTATGCTTGACCGTTTCTCACTGGTCGACGTCGCAATGAAAGTCGTCGGCGTCGGCAGCGTCGGCACGCGCTGCCTGATCATGCTGCTCGAAGCGGGCGACGGCACACCGCTGTTCCTGCAGTTCAAACAGGCAGTTCCGTCGGTGCTCGAACGCTATCTGGGTGCCAGTATCTTCGAGCAATCCGGCCAGCGCGTCGTCGAAGGACAGCAACTGATCCAGGCTACCAGCGATGTGCTGCTGGGCTGGGCGCGCTGGCACGGCGAAGATGGAAATGAGTTCGACTTTTATATTCGCCAGCTCTGGGATGGCAAGGGCAAAATCGATGTCGAGGACATCGGCCCCGACAGGATCGCCCAGTTCGCCGGCATTTGCGGCAAGACACTCGCTTTCGCGCACAGTCGTTCGGGCGACGCGATGATGATCCGCGGTTACATCGGTGAGGATGACGACTTCGATGAGATCATGGTCGAATTCGCCGACCGCTATGCCGATATCACGGAAAAGGATCTCGCGATGCTCACCGAAGCTATCGATGACAAAGCGATCGAGGTGGTTTGTGATATCTGAAATAAGGGTGCGCTACCCTGTACGTTTCAAAGGGTAGCGTCGCCTTATATCGCGAGGCGGGCCCTGTTCTTATCAGTATCGACGGCGCAGCATCAGCGCCAGGGAGCTTAAAGGGGACGCAACCCTTTTGCTCTCTTTCGCTAGATGGCAGAGCGGAGCAAAAGGTTCATAGCGTCCCCTTTTTACCGAGAAACAGCAATCGCTACCCTTTCTACTGTTCCCGCTAACGCCTTGTCCCGTCTACGGGTTAGCGGCGATGTCCGGATTCCCGCTGGTCTGCTCTTTAGCCTCGGCCTTCGGTCGGGTGACCTGGAACAGCAACCACAGCGTAAACGCAAGCACAATGAACTCGGCGGTGAGCATCAGCAAAAGCGAAGACATGCTGGCCGCATCGATAGCGGATACTGTACGGGTCGGATCACCACCGACGGCCGCGACCGGGATGCCGGTTTGCGGCATGGTCATCAGCGAGAACAACAGCCGGGCTACCGAACCCAGCAGCAACAGCAACGAGAACAGGATGCCCAGGCAACTGGCCCAGAGGCCGATCCACAAGGTGCGGATCACCGCCTTCCTCGTCGGGCGTTTTACCCGGTCAGGGATACGTTCGGCCACGCGGGTGTAGCGGTAGAACCAGAAGGTGGTGAAGACCATCACCATCAAGCCGCCGAAGGACAGATAGTTGCCCAGGTCGATGCCACGGCGCTGCGCGGAATCCGGGCCGGCGAAGAACACCAGGTAGATGAACAACAGCACGGGAACGATGATCAGCGCTAGCTGGATCCAGAAACCAATCCATCCAAGGCGCGAGAACTGCTTCGCCAGTTTCGTCGGATTGGCAGGTTGCCACTGTGCTGTTGTTTCATCAGACATGATTCATTACACCCTCGATCGTTCTCCTAACATATCCAGCAATCAAGCCTACACGCTCGCCGATTAACCTACCGTTAAAATACGTTATCACAGGACCGTTTGCCATCGGCTAGCTGGCGCCCTCCTCATCATGGCCTTACAGCAAGCCCTTCTCGACGTCTGCATCGCCGCAGGCACCTCTCATTACATCTTCAGGCCACGTGTCTTTTGCGGGTCCCGCAGGGGCGGCGGTACAACAATGGTGACGGAGAGATTATTTTGTAACCAACGTTGAAGCTGGTCAATATCTGCTCCCTCCGTCCTTTTCCGACTGATGCCAAAGTGCTTACACAGCTCCGTTATACTGTACGCACCATCTTGAGCAGCAGCGATAAATTTCAGTTTTTCAGTCATGGGTTCAGTCTTTTTCCACGACATGGCAGGTACCTCCTGCCTACACCTTAAAAAAACTGTTACCCATCCGCCCGGTTCGTACACACCCCACCCCTCTCCCTCAGGGAGAGGGGGCTAAGTGGGACATATATGGACCCCCTCACTTTTTTGATGGTTTCGTCAAATTCCATCATGGCACTTTAGATGCCGTACCAAAAGTGGGGTGGGTCCATACTATTAGCAATGGTGGCGTCCCCTTTTTCCCTTACTAGTCATACTCGAGACCTGCTTCGCGGTGTCCTGTCGCGACCTTTTCCGGTCTTTCGTCCTGCGCGAATACGGCTGTGCCAGCAGCAGTTGGTGACGGTGAAGCCTGCTGCCCCAGGTTGATCGGTCTTTTGTTGTCACCCGCCAGATACATGGTTTGCGACGGGAACGCGAAGTCAATGCCTTCGGCGTTGAAGCGCTCCATGATCTGCATGTTGACCCAGTGGTCGAACGCCAGCCCCTGCCACTTGTCGGGCGGGTGGAACCAGTAAACCGCCAGCAGGTTTAGCGAATCCGCGTTGAGCTTGTCGAAAAAAACGCGCGGTGGAAATCCCGGCTGGTTGATCGCCACATTCGGATGCGGCTCGCTTTCCTGACCTCCTTCTTCCGTTTCCGGCACCGACAGAATCTCGCGAAGAATTTCCACGGCCCGCTTGATCTTCTCCGGCGGCGTATCGTAGGTAATCGAAATGTCCAGGTCGCGCCGGATATAGGGACGGCGCCCGATGTTCTCTACTTCGATGCGTGCAGCTTCATCGTTCGGAATGATCAGCTCGTGGCCTTTCAGTGTGCGCACACGGATGGAGCGCAGACCGATCTGCTTGATGTGGCCCTCATAGCCTTTGATGATTACACGCTGGCCGACTTCGAACGGGTGGTCCATCGCCAGAAGCACACCGCCGAAGACGTTCTTCAGCGTGTCCTGCGCAGCCAGCGCAATCGCCAGGCCTGTGACGCCAGCGCCGGCCACAAGCGTTGCCAGGGAAAAGCCGATCTTTTGCATGCCTTCCATGACCACGATGACCGAAACCAGTATGGTCAGCATGCGCACGCCCAGACGTATCAGCTGCTGGTCGATCTGCCGGGCGCTGATCTGGCGTACCGACAGCAGGAGTTCGGTAATCACATTGCCAATCCGCATGATCAATACGACGATCGCTGTCAGCACGGCAATTTTGGCGATGAGCAGCGAGTACTGCAGGATATCGCCGGTGATAAAGACTTGCCTCTCGACGAATTTCATCGCGTTGATCACCAGGTAGATCACGGCAGCCGGTCCCAACAGGTTTACCAGGTTCTGCTGCAACCGGTTCCTGCCGCGGGCGATGCGTTTGACCAGCAGGAAAACCAGAGACACCATTCCCACCAGGACCACGACCGTCAACAGCAGCAACAGCCACTGCCAAACCGACTGTTCCAGGTAATCCTGTTGCATCCAGTCGGGCAATGCCCGGATCAGCTCGACTGGAATCATCGGGCCTGGCGTCAGAAAATAATCTTCGTACAAACCGGCAATGTAGGCCTGTTCCGGCGTATAGGGGTACGTTTTGGCAACCCGGTACCAGCTCCGGGCCTCGGCGACGGTCGCAGCTGAAAACTGGTAACGGCCTTCAAAAGTGCCCGCCTCGGTTTTGCGGATCACCACTGGTGTTCCGGGCAGCCGGTACAGTGCCGCCTTTCCGTCCTTGATCGCTGCGACCATACCGTCCTCGTCAGGGACTTCCTCCAGCGGTGGTACCGGAAACCTTGCCAGCGCCTCGCGCAGATAGATTGCGGTTTCGGTGCCAACATTGCGGCGGTACTTCTCCGGCACCTGGCGCAGATCGAACAGCTTGTTGATCTGCTGCAGAATGGCGTTCACGCGTTCCCTGTTCTCGCGGGTAATGCCATCCTTGCTGACCAGCTCGTGATAGGTGTCGGTCAGGCGTAGAAGGCTATCGAGCGTGGTTCTCGGGCTGGCGATCACCGCGTTGTCCTCGGCGATCTCGTACACACCAGCTTCTGGTGCCGCCAGTGCCGGCTGGAAGGTAAGACCCGATAGAAGCAGCAGGTGAAACATCACGGTTCGACCGTAGCTGAGGATCATGCGCCTGCGGTTTACAGAGTTGATCGACATCTTGCGTTCCATTGTTCCCATTACAAGGTTCCGGCAGCGCTCCACGGGGTGAATCGATGCTTGGTAATGCACGTGAGTGATGTCATTATTACACACTAGGCCAATGCGCGGCTGGAAAACAGCCTGACACAGGACGGGATCGAAGTCGGTAATGTCTACACGATCGGTGTGCGCTGGGATTTGCCTTGATACTTTCAGTTCTGTGATCCCGACTTAATCCCGTGATATAGAAATTCGATGGAACGCAAAGGTCGCAGAGGCGCAGAATTCGCAGAGAATATTTTTGTATTATGTAGTTATAGCACCTATCAGAGCAGATTCCCGCATTACTTCAGGCTTC
Organism: Gammaproteobacteria bacterium; assembly: GCA_021767985.1. Classification (GTDB taxonomy): domain Bacteria; phylum Pseudomonadota; class Gammaproteobacteria. The sequence continues at coordinate 4,992 of JAASSH010000122.1, forward strand.
CTGTCTTTCGTCCTACGGGCTGCACTGCGTGCATTCAAATCCGATGTACTGGGATTCGTCGCGAGAATGGCATAAAAGACAGGGAAAAACAGTCATACTCCTCTGCGTTTTCTGTGCCTCTGCGGTGTATCAAATCTTTCTAAGGGCGGAAACGCCTGCAACGCTTCGCTTATGCAGACCTACATCTCTACGTGCGTTCAAATCCGATTCATTCGGCTTGGGCGTGGGAACGGCGCAGAAGACAGGGAATAACAGTCATATTCCTCTGCGCCTCTGCGAGACGATACCATTTACTGTTAGATATGGCAATAACGTCCCGACAGCGCGTTGGCTATGCACCGATTATGCTCACGGCCTTACTGGCAATCGGTGTTCTGCTGACACACGGACCTATACCACAGGATGTGACTTATCATCTGTTCGTTGATACCCGGAAGATCTGGTCGATACCCAATTTCTGGAATGTGGTCACCAACATTCCGTTTGCGGTTGTCGGGCTACTCGGACTATACAGTTTACGATTACCGGGCAGGCTCGGGTTTCTCGACGAAACCCGAATGGCTTATACACTGCTTTTTTTCGGCACCTTTCTGGTCAGTACCGGTTCGAGTAACTACCACCTGGAACCCAATAACCAGACCCTGGCGTGGGACCGGATGCCGATGACGATCGCTTTTTTGTCGCTGTTCTCGATCATTATCAGCGAGTTCATTTCGATACGTTCCGGCAAGGCCTTACTGCTACCGCTGATACTGGCCGGTATATTGTCGGTGTTTTACTGGCACCTGAGTGAAATCCAGAATGCGGGTGACCTGAGGCTCTATGCCCTTATTCAGTTCTATCCGATGCTGGCCATACCGATTATACTTGTCTGTTTCCGCCCAAGGTGTACACATGTGCAGGCCTATTGGTGGCTACTGCTGATATACCTCACGGCCAAGGTATTCGAACAACTCGATGGCGAGGTGTACGACGTGCTCGGCTTCATCAGCGGGCATTCGCTAAAGCATTTGACATCCGCCCTGGGAATGTATGTTTTGCTTTTGTTCTATTAGAAACGTTCGTGTAACTGATCGCACAATAACAGCCCGAAGATTGGTACGTACTTTCAATGCTGAAACATGACAACGCACTGGATCATTAAACTGGTAACCAGCCTGGGCTTGAGCCTTGCGATACTAAGCGGCGCTTCGGCAGACGACCGCTACGATGAATATCAATCGGCTGAACGTTTCAAGATTCGCATCGGCGGCTTCCTGATCGACCGCTTCGACACCACGGCCCGTTTCGATTCGACGCAGTACCCGATCGGCACGCTGATCGATCTCGAGGAGGACTTCAGCGTCGATTCCAGCGAAACCGTGCTGCGTATAGATGGCTTCTATCGTTTCAACAACCGGCACCGCATCGACTGGACCTGGTACCGAAGCCGGCGCAGCGGCAGCAACGTCGCCCAGCAGGATTACACCATCGGTGATCCGGATGACCCCGAGGGCGGCTTCATCATACCCAAGGATGCGCGCGTCAACGCCTCGTGGAATTTCGACCTGCTGAAAGTTGGCTACGCCTGGTCGTTTCTGAACAAGCGCCGGTATGAAATGTTCATCGGCGCCGGCCTGAACATTCGCAACCTCGACATCGATATTGCCTACCAGGCCGCCGTGGCCACGTTCAGCGGCAGCGACAGCTTTGATGGCGAAGGCCTGC
>JAASSH010000480.1 GCA_021767985.1 Gammaproteobacteria bacterium
CTGACCATAGAGCGTACCGAAACCGCAGCCGAACAGACGCTGGATGTTACGCACCAGTTCCGGCGCCACCATCGCGCCGCCGGAGGAAAACATCTCCACCGAGGAGACATCGTGTGTTTCCTTTTCCAACTCCTCGAGTAATGCAACCAGCATGGTCGGCACGCCGAGGATCGTGCTGACTTTTTCCTGCTCGATAAGGCGGCAAATCGCGGGCGGATCGAACAGTTTGACGATCAGCATTTTGCAACCGGCTTGCAGGCAGCCGAGAGTGACCATGCCGCAGCCGCTGGTATGGAACATTGGCATGATGTTGGCCCACACGGTATCCGACGTCACGCCGAGGCGCCCGGCGTAGAAACGGGCATTGTTCAGCAGGCTGCGATGGGAGAGCACCGCGCCTTTCGGAAAGCCCGTGGTACCCGAGGTGTACTGGATCATCGCCGCGTCGTGGCAATCCACCGCCGGCAGCGACGCAGCGGGCGACCCGGCGTGAAGCGCGCACGGGCTGTCCAGGTTCGTGATCTCGCGCACGGTATCGAGATCCGCGCAGACCTTGGTCGCGAGTTCGCGCATCGGATTGCCGCGGTACTCGTTGACCAGGAATAGCGCGACCGAGCCCGACTGCTCGATGATGTAGTGCAGCTCGCGCGCCTGCAGCGCCGGGTTGGCGGTGACGATGATGATGCCGGCGAAGGCGCAGGCGAACTCCATCAGTACCCACTCTGGCGTGTTCGGCGACCACACGGTCACGCGCTCGCCTGGTCGAAAGCGTGCGGCCAGGGTCAGCGCCAGTTTTTCACTGTCCGCGAGCAGCTCGTCGTAGGTCCAGCTACGGCCGATGTTGCCGCCGATGTCGACCTCCACCAGCCCGATCTTCGACGGATACGTCGCGGCGGTCTCGCGCAGTTGATCGCCGATTGTGATGTCGCGCACGACACCGTCGGCCTGCGCCGGGAAATACGATTCGGTCAGTTCGACCGTGTAACTCATTTTTTGCTACCTGGAATCGGCTCACCCGAATCGCGTTCGGCCACCGCCTGTTTGAATCCGGCTTCTTCGGCGCGCGCCTTGAAGGCGATACCTTCCGGACTGTGACGGGCGATCCCGTCGAATAGAGTCGCAAGCGTCTGCGTGCTGTTCAATCCCATGTTGTCGTAGGCCTGGTTGACCAGCGTCTTCATCATCGCCAGCTGGTTTTTCGGTACGCCCTTGATGCGCTCGACCAGTGCATTGACCGTGTCGTCAAGCTGGTCCCCGGGCACCGCCTGCAGGATCAGTCCCATCTTCTCGGCTTCGATACCGGTGACGAGATCCCCCGTGAACAGCATGCGCTTGGCGCGCTCGGCGCCGAGACGGTAAACCCACATCGCCGTCGTCGGGCAACCCCAGACGCGCGCTGGCGGATAACCGATGCGCGCGCTTTCGTTCATGACGACGAGGTCAGCGCACAGCGCGATATCGCTGCCGCCGGCGACCGCATCGCCGTTGACCCTGGCGATCACCGGTTTCGGGCAACGCCACAGCGACATGAAACTGTCGGTGCAGCGGCGCATGAACCGGTAGTCGATCATCGCATCCCACGGCATCTCCTGGATCGCCGGGCTGTCACCTTCGGCAAATTCATTCAGGTCGTAACCGCCGCAAAAACCGCGTCCGGCGCCGGTAAGCACGATCACGTGCACGGAATCGTCATCGCTGGCGCGCTCGACCGCATCCACCAGGTTACCGGGCATGCGCTCGGTGATCGCATTGAATTTCTCCGGGCGGTTGAGCGTAATTGTTGCTATCCGGTCGCTGACTTCGTACTCGAGATCGCCTATTTGCATACCTGGACTCCGTTCAGTTTTCATTCGATGGCTTGCCGAATCGGCCTGCGCCGTCGATGCCCTCGGCAAACAGGGCTTCGCGGCCGTTATACCATTCGTAGGTCATGGCTTCGTGCACGGATTTGCCGTGTTGGTGGTTGAGCGAGCGCCGGTCGGCGCGCACGCAGATTTGCGGGTGGGAGGCGATTTCATGCGCCAATGTCTCGGCTTTGGCGCGACTCTTGCCATCCGCGACGACGTATTCAGCAAGCCCGATTTGCAGGCTTTCAGAGGCCGTGACCTTACGTCCGGTCAGGATGATTTCGCGCGCGCGCCCTTCGCCGACCAGGCGCGGCAGGCGCACGGTGCCGCCGTCGATCAACGGGATACCCCAGCGGCGGCAGTACACGCCGAAATAGGCGCTTTCTTCCATGACCCGAAAGTCGCACCACAGCGCGAGTTCCATGCCGCCAGCAACGGCCGGACCAGCAACCGCGGCGATTACGGGCTTGTTGAGCGCGAGCCGCGACGGGCCGAGCAATGCAGGCGGTACGTCGCTTTCATCGGTCGGCATATTGTGCGCTTCAAAAAAGTCGTCATTGTCGAGCGCGGATGCCTGTTTCAGGTCCCAGCCGGCACAAAAAGAGCCGCCTTCGCCCCAGAACACGGCGACCGCGGCAGATTCGTCGCGATCGAAGTCGATAAAGGCCTGGTACAGCGCATCGGCGGTTGCCGGGTCGATCGCGTTGCGGGCTTCGGGACGGGACAGAATAATCGTCCAGACAGCCCTGTTCTTTTCGATGCTGACGGTCATGGCATAGCTCCGAATATCGATATGCGTTCAATCATATTCGCCGGCGACGAAGTTGTCGCGAATCCTGAATTTCTGGATCTTGCCCGATCCGGTCAGCGGAAAGACCTCGATACGTCGCCAGATGGTCGGCGTCTTCTGCGGCGACAGGTGTTCGCGGCACCAGGACTTGAGATCATCGATATCCAGTGGCAAGTCATCTTCGGTGCGTATGAATGCGCCAATCACTTCACCCCACTTGTCGTCGGGGATTCCCACGACCGATACTTCCGCCACAGCCGGGTGTTCGATCAGCAG
>JAASSH010000481.1 GCA_021767985.1 Gammaproteobacteria bacterium
AACATGGAGGTTGACGGCCTGCCCGATTCGCTGGCTTTGGATACCGGCGAATTTTCGCGGATCGTCGAGGAACTTTCGGTTTCGGAACCCGGCGACCTGACGATCGAGTTACTCGACGCCGATGGCAGTATCGTGGCGCAATCCAATCCCTGTCGCTTTGTCGAAAGCAGCGCCCTGCTGCCCTACTGGGGTGATTTGCACGGTCAATCGGAAGAAACCATCGGCACCAATTCGGCACGCGATTTTTACGAATTCGCACGCGACAAGGCCTTTCTCGACATCTGCGTGCACCAGGGAAACGATTTCCAGATCACCACCGAATTCTGGAACTGGCTCAACCAACTGTCGGCCGAGTTCACCGAGGACGATCGCTTTATCGTATTCCCCGGCTGGGAGTGGTCCGGGAATACCGGGCTCGGCGGCGATCGCAACGTGTTACACATGCATGAGGGCCGGCAGATTCATCGATCTTCGCACGCCCTGGTCGACGATCTGTCCGATATCGACACCGACGCGACCTCCGCCAGGGACCTGTTCGAGGCGCTCAAGGACGAGGACTGCACGGTATTCGCGCACATCGGCGGTCGCTATGCCGATATCCGCGTGGCGCACGACCAGCGCATCGAGAAAGGCGTCGAGGTGCATTCGGCCTGGGGCACCTTCGAATGGCTGCTGCAGGACGCCTTCGAACAGGGTTATCGGGTCGGCATATTGTCGAATTCGGACGGTCACAAGGGGCGCCCCGGCGCTTCCCATCCCGGCTCAACCAAGTTTGGCGCCTACGGCGGACTGACCTGCGTGCTGGCGCCCGCCTTTACCCGCGCCGGCATTATGGAGGGTTTGCGCAAACGCCATTACTACGGCACCACCGGCAACCGGGTAATTCTCGATACGCGGGCAGAGTTCAGCGCGGACGCGGAGTTATTCGAGGACGATCCACGGCTCGGCGATGTCGGCTCCGAGATGGTGCGCAGCGCGATGATGGGCGATATCCTGCGCTGCGGCGAGGCCGAGATAAATTTCGTGGTCGACGTGCACGGCGCAGCGCCCATCGAACGCATCGATATTCGCAACGGTCTCGAAACCCTGGAAGTCTTCCGTCCCTATGGCGAAGCCGAACTCGGGCGTCGTATCCGCGTCATCTGGGAAGGCTCCGAGTATCGCGGGCGCGGACGCGAAACCACGTGGGACGGTTACGCCGAACTTAGCGCCAACCGTTTCGATTCGGTGACCCCAATCAACCGTTACAACCTCGATCGGCAAGTCGAGCAAACTGCGCCCGATCGCCTCGAATGGAGCGCGATTACCACCGGCGGTTTCGGCGGTTTCGAAGCAATGCTGCAGGATCCCATGACGGGCAAACTGAAAATTAATACCGACCTGGTCAAGCAGGAAATCGATATCGCCGACATCGGGCGCGACGAGCTGATATTCGAAAACGGCGGCATCGAACGTCGCATCAGGGTTTTTCGGCTGCCTGACCGCAATCCCCATAACACGCTGCGAATCGAACGCAGCATCGACCTGCGCGATGACCGCGATAACGCACTCTACGTGCGCGTTACCCACGAGGACGGCCACTATTCGTGGTCCAGCCCGATTTACCTGTTTCGCTGATATCCGGGCAGCCGCAAAGCCGTCGATATACGCCGAAACTCAGTACCGAGACGCAGGATAACGACTACCAGGAGAGCAGCAAAGAGCGTAACAACAGGAACACCGCAACCGCGATAATCAGGCCCAGCACCTTTTCCAGCAGGCGTGGATCGATTTTCGAGGATCCGATCAGCGAGCCGACCGTGCCGCCGAGCAGCACCGCAACGATCAGCGGCAGGTAAGGCGAAAAATCGACGAAATTGTACTGCGAACGCGATATCAAGCCGATCAGCGAATTCAACCAGACGAACACAACCCCGCAGGCGGCCGCCTGCTGCATCGTGCCGAGCCCGAGCAGCAGGATCATCGGGATCAGAAATATTCCGCCGCCGATCCCGATTACGCCGGCCAGGAAACCCAGCCCGGCCCCCGTCACCAGCGCAATCAGAATGGCCTGTTTGCGGCTGAATCGATAACTTATCGCGGTATTTTTCCACGCATAGATGCGTATCAAGACCACCAGCAGCGACAGGGACATCAACAGCTTGAAGACTTCTTCCGGCACCTGCATCGCGCCGCCCAGCCATGCCATCGGCAGAGACAGCACGATAAAGGGCGTAATCAGTTCCAGCCGCAAATGTCCGCGCCGGATAAAATTGAAACAACTGACTGTGGTGACGATCAGGTTCAGTAACAGGCTAAGACTTGGGATGCTTATGGCGCCGAATCCAAACACGACCATTAACGCCGCATAGGATGAACCGCCTCCGAGCCCCACCGAGGCGTAAGCAAGTGCCACCAACAGGAAGACCGAGGCTATGACCCAGATTGGTACGATCAATTCGTTCATTGGCAGAGAGGCAGCAGATGACGTCGATTGATTGTGAAGTGATTGATCTATTTGAACAAATTGTTTGTGTCATTACTTTTGCCAAAGCCGGGATTTTTTCTTTTTTTGTGCTATTTATTAGGCTGCTTTGCAATAAAAACCCGTTACTAAATGACCGAAGTTAAAATCGAATCTACCGAAATCGATCTCGAGCCATTAGAAGACGATACGACGACCAATTTTTCGGACAATGAAAAAATTCCGGTCGAACATATCAACTTCGAACTCGAGCAGAGCAGCAAGCTGCATGGTCTGTATCGCAAGATAACCATCTTCAACGATACCCATTGCTATCAGTCGGTCAAGAACAAGCATCAGCGCAAGTACAAGTATCGCATCGATATCTCTTATCTCGATCCGCGCCCGTTTCGTAACCGCGTCAAGCCGTGGAAGTGGCTTTATGGCAGTATCGCGCTACTCG
>JAASSH010000482.1 GCA_021767985.1 Gammaproteobacteria bacterium
AGTGCCGTTGGTACTCTGATCGGTAATGATGAACTTGCCGCGACGATACTCGATCTTCGAATGGTAGCGTGAAATCAGGTCTCCCTTGACCACCAGCTCGCAGTCCTTGCCGCGGCCCAGAATATACGACATCGTATCGGTTTTGATATGGTGGGTTTGGTCGGCATATTTAAGGGTAAGGTTTTTAACCTGCTCGTAGCGCGCCGGGTTGGTGAAGCTGCTGGCGGTCGCCATCGCTGTTATATCGCCTTCCTGCTCCCAGGTGTACAGGTAGACATCGAGCTGTTCGTTGCGCCCCTTTACGCGCAGGCGGTCATAGGGGCGCATATTGTTGGATAGCTCAGGGCTGTTGACCAGGAATGCAATCTCCTGGGTGCAGAGAATCTGGCGCGCCTTGGCCATACTGGCAACACGTGCCGCCACGTTGACGGTGTCACCAAAAATGTCGTTATTCTCGAGGATGGCGCTGCCGTACTGCATCCCGATACGGATTGAAACCCCGATGGTTTCGGGAGAGCGATCGTCTTCCATGGTTTCCTGGATCGCTCTCGCGGTGTAGACGGCCATGTCGACATCGGTAAAGTAAACCAGGATTTCATCGCCGATCGTCTTGACCAGCTTGCCGTTATGCCGCCGGGTTATCGAAATCAGCGTATTAAGCGCCTTCGAGATGCGTTCCCGGGCGAGATCGTCGCCCATGTTCTCGTACATGGCCGTACTACCTGCCACGTCGGCAAACATCACCACGCAATTAATTGTTTCTCGAGACACTAAATTATCTTCCCTCAATAGTTTACTGCCTGAACTATTTCTTTTCGGGGCATTACCCGTTGGAATCCCTGGTGCGAGCCTTTTCTAATCTTGGCGGAGTCTGACTCTTTCTTAGGTTTATATAGCATGTTACTGAAAAATATGGAGAATCACTATTAGTCATTATTGGATATATAATCGATCGCGCGCTGGATTCTGGCCAGGCTGCGTTGTTTGCCGAGCAGTTCGACTGTTTGATCGATCGGCGGTGAAAATGATCCCCCCGTTAGCGCAACCCGTAACGGCTGCCCTACCTTGCCCATGCCCACTTCGAGCTCCACGGTAACGGTTTCGATGACGCCGTGTATCGATACGACATCCCAGCTTTGTAACTCTGAAAACATCTCCAGCGCCCGCTGCAGTGGCTCCACTGCGGCCGGTTTAAGCACCTTGTTCGCCGCCTTTTCGTCATAGGCCTCGAAGTCTCGAAAACAGTAGTCGATGCTGTCCAGCAGCTCGTTGATCGTCGTGACCCGCTGCCGATACAAATCGACGATTGCCGCCAGGTCGAGGCTGTGATCGTAATCGATCTCGAGACGATCGAGTCGTTGCCGGACCAGCGCGACGATCTCTGGCAGCGGCTGGCTCATCAGGTACTGCTGGTTGATCCAGTTCAATTTTTCGGTGTTAAACGACGACGGTGACCGGTTGAGCTCGTCCAGCGAGAAAAGGTCGATCATTTCCTGTTGCGAAAAAATTTCCTGATCGCCGTGTGACCAGCCCAGCCGTACCAGGTAGTTGAGCATCGCCTGCGGCAGGTAGCCGGCGTCGAAATACTCCATGACGCCGACCGCGCCGTGACGCTTCGACAGGCGCTTGCCATCGTCGCCCAGAATCATCGGCACATGCGCATACTCCGGTATTTTCGCCTTTAGTGCCTGCAGGATATTGATCTGTCGCGGCGTATTATTGACGTGATCGTCGCCACGCAGTACGTGCGTGATATCCATATCCATGTCGTCGACGACAACCGACAGGTTATAAGTCGGACTGCCGTCGCCGCGCGCAATAATCAGGTCGTCGAGTTCCTCGTTACTGACCTGGATCCGGCCTTTAACGTGGTCATCGAAGCTGACCACACCCTGCTGCGGATTTCTGAAGCGGATTACCATCGATTTTCCGGGCTCGGGCCGCAATCCCAGGTCGCGGCAACAGCCGTCGTAACGGGGTTTCTGTTTCGCCGCCATCTGCTGCTCCCGCAACGAGTCGAGTCGCTGCTTCGTGCATTCGCAATAATAGGCGTCGCCCTGCCCGATCAACTGCTCGATTACCTCGCGGTACCGCTCGAAACGTTGCGTCTGGTAAAAAGGGCCCTCGTCGTAATCAAGACCCAGCCAGGCCATGCCGTCGAGAATGGCCTGCACCGATTCCGGGGTCGAGCGCTCGAGGTCGGTATCCTCGATGCGCAGCACAAATTTGCCGCCCATTTTACGGGTATACAACCAGCAGAACAGCGCGGTCCTGGCACCGCCGACGTGCAGTACTCCGGTCGGACTCGGGGCGAATCGGGTTTTAATCATTGAAATCGGGGCTCTAGTTGGGACGCGCGGTATTCTAGCGGAATATCGCCCATCGAGCCTGTAAAATTTACCCGGGGATGCGCCAGATCAAAATCGCTTGTTCAGCTCCAGCACGGCGCCCGCTTTTTGCATCCTGGTATGCTGCAGGAAAGAGTTGCCGAGCAGGACCTCGAACGGCTGGTCACCGGCGATCACGGTGGCGTCGATATTGCTCATGCGGATACCGCCGACACTGACCGAATCAAGCTTGACGGTCCAGGCCGTCACCACGGCGGCCGCGGTTTGTACCTGGCTCGGGCTGCCCTTGCGAAAATCGATTCCGATTTGGCGGGCCTTGTTGCCGCTTAAAGACACATAGGTCGCACCGGTATCGACCAGGAAACGCGTTTTCTGACCATTTATTTCGCCGTCGACAAAATACATGCCGAGCGCATCGGGATATATCTTGAGACTGTTGCGTTCCGGTTTCTTGAAGTTGCCGGCGATCGACTGGTTTAGCCCCAGCTTCATCTCGTTGCCGTCGACGACGACCACCGCGCCGCGTCCCGAAGCCGATTGCAGCAGCAC
>JAASSH010000483.1 GCA_021767985.1 Gammaproteobacteria bacterium
CGGACCGGCGCCGCTGGTCTCGTCTTCTGGTTCTTGCTTGCACTAACCGGTTGCGCCACCTTGCCGGACTACGCGGCACCGACGATATACGTTCTTAAAGACGAGACGCTGGACGTTTCCGATGTCATTCCTTATCGGGCGCTGACACGCAACGATTTCCTGGGCACCGAGCCGCCGGCCCATTTCGATGAAAGAATGGCTGCCGTCACCTGTGTTTATACCCAGCCCATCGTCGACCGGGAGGGAATCGACATTCAGCCTGCAATTGCCTCGGACGGCAGCGAAGCCTACGACATAACCTACAACAATCTGAAATTCCAGGCATTGATGAACCGCAACTGTTCGTGGTGGAACTTAGCAACCCGGGATATGGAAGAAGACTACGTGCTCGAGCATGAGCAAATCCATTTTGCGCTGTTCGAGATCGCGGCGCGAAAATGGAGCGAGGGTCCGCCCGTCAGGTTGCAGATCAAGGCCGATAGTCGCGAAGTCATGCTGGAAAACCTGCAGGCCAGGTTTGAAGAGCTGTTGCAGGCGCGGCTGCAGGTACTGCTGCAGCAAAATCGCAGGTTCGATGAAGAGACCTCGGTCGGGCGTAATCCCGAGAAACAGAAACGCTGGTTAGAATTGGTCGAGACGCAACTGAAGGCCAGCGCCGGATACACGGCGGCGCTGCCGGGAAAAGCGTTATCGACGGACCCTAAAGGTGATACAACAGATTGAACTGCAGGGAATCGACTTCATCACGAATGACATATTCAATTCGAAAATCGGTTTTTTCGTTGAGCGAGTACTTCACGCCCGCGCCTGCCAGAAGGCCGCTATCGTCGCCAAAATCGACCCCCAACTGAGCCAGCCAGCCGAATCGCCCGCTAACGGTACCGTCAATCACGTAACTGGCCCAGAGGCCGGTGTCGTCTTCCGAGAAACCGAAATCCATGAAACCAAACTCGACCGAGCTATCAACTCCCTCCATCAAGTTAATATGATTCAAGTCGTAAGCGGCAAAAAACTGGAAGCCGGTATCGTCTTCGTCGGGATTACTGATCTCGTTATCGGAAAACCCGACCCCTATGGAGAACATGGACCTGTCCAGCAATGGCTCGCTCTCTGCGGCAAATGAGTCGCTAAGAAGTATTCCGGTTACCAGGAAAGCACTCGCAATTGACGTAACGTTTTTCGAGATGGGCATTATTTCGATTTCCTCGCTAATCTTCTGTTTTTCCAGGTTGGCGCAACTGGGTGTCTGGTGCCGGAGAGAGGAATCGAACCTCCGACCCACGCATTACGAATGCGTTGCTCTACCAACTGAGCTACTCCGGCGACATTGCAAGAGTACAAGAGTAGCAAAGGATAGGCCACGATTTCTAGAAATTCGGACCCTTGTAACAGGTCGTTTCATGCCGCTCGCGGCAACTATATCGCCGGGCCGAGTTCGAGTTTGCTGCCGTCGCTGAAGCGGGCCAGTCGGAAGCGGGTCAGGTCGTGGTCGACTTTCCGGTTCTGGATCAGGTCGGCCATGATCCTGCCAGCCCCCGGGCCGATACCGAAGCCGTGCCCGCTGAACCCGGTCGAGATCCACAAACCGTCGATGTGTTCGGCTTTGTCGAGCACCGGCACCACGTCGGGCAGGGCGTCGATCATGCCCGACCAGGCCTCGACCAGTTCGACATCCCGCAGGGCCGGTACCCGGTCGGCGAGGCGGGCCCTGATGCGCGCCACGGTCTTCGCCGTCGGCACCGGATTCAGGGTTCGCTGGCGGGTATAGTTGCCGTCGACCTGCAGTTCCGGAACCCGCAGCCTGAGCTTGCCCAGCGAAACCTTGATGAGCGGCAGGAAGTCACGCAGAAATCCGAGATGGCTAAACGAAGGAAAGACTTCGAGGTAGTCCGAAGTGGCGATGGTGTAGCCACCGTCTAGCCGGCGGCGGAACGATACCTGGCTGCCGGAGGCGTTGCCGTTGAAGATCATCGGCGCCGCGGCGGTGCGCGCGACGCTTGCCTTGACGGTTAGCTGCGGCAGGCGGATGCCGCAATTCCTGAGCAGGAATGTCGACCAGGCGCCTGCCGCGACCAGTACGGTCGTGCAGTCGATCACGCCGCGCTCGGTGACTACTCCGCTCACCCGGCCGTTCTGCGTGACGACTTCCTGTACCGCGCAGTTTTCGAGGATTGACACTCCGCGTGCCTGCAGCGTGCGAGCCATCGCGGATACCGCCAGAGAGGGTTCGGCGCGCCCGTCGTCCGGGGTGTAGAGCCCGCTGCGCCAGCGCGCGGGGCAATCGTTAATCATCGATTCGAGCTGTGCGCGGTTAAGGCGCCGGGTTTCGAGCCCGTAACCGGGGGCAAACGACATAAAATGGTCGTGCTTCGCCATCTCGTCGTCGTTTTCGCACAGGTAGAGGCTTCCCTCGCGGCGGTAACCGATATCGGTATCGAGCTCGTCGGCGATCTCCTGCCACAGGCGCAGGCTCTCCATCACGATCGGCAACTCGGCCTGGTCGCGACCCTGCTGGCGGCACCAGCCCCAGTTGCGGCTGGACTGCTCGCCGGCCACGACACCCTTTTCGGAAACCGTAACCCTGAGCCCGGCTTTTTGCAGGAACCACGCGGCCGAGATGCCGGCGATACCGGCTCCGATGATGACGACGTCGGTGGTGACGGGCAGGTCAGATTGATCGGTATTCATGGTTAATCGTGATGCCGGCAAGTGACAGAAAATCGGGTGAATGATACGATGATTCGATCGATTCTGCGTGCAGTTTCTCAATCGCCCCAGGAAATAAACGTCGTGGAAGTCATACCCCAGTCCAGCACAATCGGCGCCGAGATTCGTGGCCTCGACCTGTCCATTCCGCTGGAAGATGCTCAATTCGAGCAGCTGAACCAGGCTTTC
>JAASSH010000484.1 GCA_021767985.1 Gammaproteobacteria bacterium
GGACCTGTTTGTCGAGGCGCTCGCCCCGGTGGTGGACAACTGGTGGTTAACCGGTCTGGACAGCGATCGAGGTCTGAGCGCCGACCAGCTGCAGTCGAGAATCGGTGCCCAGGTCGAAATCGATCAGCGCTTCGATAATGTCGCGGCGGCACTCGATCACGCGCTGTCATCTTTGGGTAATCAGGATATAATGTTGGTAACTGGCTCTTTCGTTACTGTCGAACAACTTCTACGAGCTTTACCGGCCCCGGCAAACTAAACAAATATGGATCAGAACATAAAAAATCGTCTGGTTGGCGTTGTCGTAATTTTTGCGCTCGCGGTTATATTCCTGCCCATGATCCTGGATGGTTCCGGCGTGCGCCGGGAGCATCAGGAAATCGTGATTCCGCCACAACCGCTGGTAACGGCTAATCCCGAGTTCGAGCAGAAGATTGTAGAGCTGCAGGCCAAGGTTGATGATTTACCCGATCTCGAACCGCGCTATATCGACGAAAAATCGGCTGCTGATACCATCCAGCGCTCCGATCAGGCCGATAAAGACGATTCCTCGGAACCTGCAGTAAAGCAACCAGCAGAACCGAAAGCGGAAACCAAAAAAGAACCGGCGCCGGAAACGAAAGCCGGAGGCGATAGCTGGGTGCTGCAGGTTGGAAGTTTTCAGGATCGTGGCAAGGCGCTGGCGGTACGCGATAAATTGCGTCAATCTAATATTGCCTCGGTTTTCATCGAGCAATTCACAAACGACGATACAGCCAGTTATCGTGTTCGGCTGGGGCCGTTTCTGAATCGTGACCAGACCAGGGTCGCGCAGAACAAAATCAAGGCCAAGCATGACATCGATGGCATTATCATGAAGTATGAAAGATAATCCTCGTTTCAGCGCATAGATTGACGCCCTGCTAATGTACATCTATATCTAATGCAGTTTCCTTATCCAGTGCCGGTTAAAAGAGGGCAGCAATGAGTTGGCTCGATCTCGTAATTCTCGGGATTATTGTTTTATCTGCGCTAATCAGTCTGATTCGCGGATTCGTAAAGGAGTCGATTTCGCTGATAACCTGGATAGTCGCTGGCGTCCTTGCCTTTCGTTATTTTACGCCTATGGCCGACTTGCTGGCGCCTTTTGTCGACGCACCGACCATCCGGAATGTCGCAGGATTTGCCATATTGTTCGTCAGCACGCTGGTGGTTGGCGCTATCGTCAATTTCATTATGAGCCAACTGGTATCAAAAACCGGTCTCAGCGGTACCGATAAGGCCCTGGGCGTGGTTTTTGGCGGCGCGCGCGGGGTGCTTATCGTCACCATGGTGGTACTGCTCGCAAGTCTGACGCCGATGCCCGAGGCGGACTGGTGGCAGGATTCCGCCATGGTTGGCTTCTTTCAGCAACTGGCCGAGTGGGTAAAAGGAATCATTCCCGCGGACGCGGCGGATAAATTCAGTTTTTGATCGGGGCTTAATGCTCCGGGTAGCGAAGTTATGTGTGGAATAGTCGGAATAGTCAGTCATCAGCCGGTAGCGCAGACGATCTACGATTCGTTGCTGGTACTACAGCATCGAGGGCAGGATTCGGCGGGTATCGTCGTTTGTGACCACAACAAGTTGAATCTGCGCAAGGGCAACGGCCAGGTCAGCGATGTGTTCCACACCCGCCATATGCTCAATCTGACAGGGAGCATGGGTATTGGCCATGTACGCTACCCGACCGCGGGTTGCTCCTCGTCAGCCGAAGCGCAGCCGTTTTATGTCAATTCTCCCTATGGCATAACGCTGGCGCATAACGGCAACCTGACCAATGTGGAACAGTTGAAGGCGGAGCTGTACCAGTCGGATTTACGTCACATCAACACCGAGTCGGACTCAGAGGTCTTGCTTAATGTCTTTGCCCACGAGCTTGCGAGCTGCGGCAGTCTGAACCTGACCCCTGACGAGATATTCACCGCGATTACCGAAACCCACAAGCGAATCCAGGGTGCCTATGCGGTGGTAATGATGCTGACCGGCAAGGGTATTATCGGCTTTCGCGATCCGCGCGGCATTCGTCCCATGGTCTATGGCAAACGTGAAACCGGTAACGGCGATGAGTATATGATCGCCTCTGAAAGCGTTGCCCTGCAAACCTCTGGATTCGAGCTCATCGGCGACCTGCAGCCCGGGGAAGCGATTTACATCGATAGCGGCGGAAACATCCACCGGCGCATGTGCGCGGCTTCGTCCAAGCTCAATCCCTGCATTTTCGAATACGTATACCTGGCGCGGCCCGACTCGATCATCGATGACATTTATGTCTACAAGGCGCGTCTGCGCATGGGCGTTAAACTGGCACGAAAAATACTGCGGCAGATGCCGCAGCATGATATCGACGTAGTCATTCCGATTCCCGATACCAGCCGTCCCGCGGCGATCGAGCTTGCCTTTCATCTGGGCGTCAAGTTTCGCGAGGGATTCATCAAGAACCGCTATATCGGGCGCACCTTCATCATGCCGGGTCAAACCATGCGCAAGAAATCGGTGCGCCGTAAACTGAACCCGATAGATATCGAGTTCAAGGGCAAGAATGTTTTACTGGTGGACGATTCGATCGTGCGCGGTACCACCTCCAAGCAGATTATTCAAATGGCGCGCGAGGCCGGTGCCAGGAAAGTCTATATCGCCTCCGCGGCGCCGCCGGTGAGGTATCCGAATGTTTACGGCATCGACATGCCGGCCGCTAACGAGCTGGTTGCCCACGGTCGCAGCGAAGCCGAAATCGCCGAAATTATCGGCGCCGACTGGTTGATTTACCAGGATCTGGATGATCTCATCGATGCGGTGCAGGAGGGTAACCGCAGGATCAAGAAATTCGACTGTTCCTGCTTCGATGGCAAGTACGTCACCAAGACCGTGGATAA
>JAASSH010000485.1 GCA_021767985.1 Gammaproteobacteria bacterium
GCCGCGGCTTTGCGGTTTGCGGCGTCCCCGCGATGAATGGATTGCGGCTCAAGGCCGCAATGACTACTTCGGCAATTTATTATAATAACTGCTATGTCTTAAATTTCTGGAACGCCGAACCTCCACCTTCGCGAAGGTAATATTCGGGTGGTGGTATCGATACGTGCTCAGTTGACCTGGATTTCGGACAGGCGGCGGTGTTTTGCGGAGCTGCCGACTTCGTCCAGTCGCACGAGGTCGCCCAGGTAATAACCCTGTGCATAGTCAACTCCTATCGCTTTTAATTGTTCGATTGCCGCTTCGTCATCCACGCTCTCCGCGATGGTCCGGATACCGAGCAAATGCGCCATCGAATTGATCGATTCCACCATCGTGCGGTCGACCTCGTCGTCGCAGATGTTACGCACCAGGTTGCCGTCGATCTTGACAAAATCCATCTTTAAATCCTTGAGCGCGGCAAAACTGGCCAGGCCGCTGCCGAAATCGTCGAGTGCAAAGCTGCAACCCGCGGTTTGCAGTCGTTTGATCAGGCGGCTGGCGCCCGAGAGATTGTGGCTGAGCGCGGTTTCCGCGATCTCGAAGCAGATTTGATGCGGCTTTACCACGGTCTGGTCGAACCTTTGCAGGATATACTCCGCCAGCGAATCGTCGGCGATAGATGGCGCCGACAGGTTCAGGCTCAAAACCAGGTCCGGATTCTGCATGAAGATATGCGGATAAGATCCGAAAACGTGATCGATCACCCAGCGATCGATTTGCGGCATCAATCCGAAACGCGACGCGGCGGGCAGAAAGGCGCCCGGTGTAATGACGTTCTGATCTTCGTCGAGCATACGCAGCAGCACCTCGGCGCGGGTATGCAGCCGGGTTTGCTCCGGGTCGAGGCTAACCATCGGCTGGTACAGCAACAGGAAGCTCTCGCTGGCCAGCGCGTCGCGCAAATCGTTATGCTGCAGCTTCTCGCCCGGTCGATGGGTCGGCTCGACGTCGGCATCGCTGTGGGTATAGGCGCGGCCGCGCCCGAGATCCTTGGCGACGTAGCAGGCCTGGTCAGCGTCATGCATCAACTGCTTGCGCGAAGTCGATTCCGCGGTAATCGGGACGATACCGATACTGACACCGACCTGGTAGGTCTTCTGATCCCAGACGAAACGATATTCGCGGATGACGGCGATCAGCATATCGGCGACTTTTTTGGCCTTGCCGATCGGGCAGTTTTCCAGCAGCACGCTGAATTCGTCGCCACCGAGACGGCCGAGCGTATCACGGCCGCGCAGCTGGCCGGCGAGCAGCGACGAAATCTGCTTCAGCAATTCATCGCCCGCGACGTGGCCCGCGGTGTCATTGACGATCTTGAACTGGTCGAGATCGAGAAACAGCATTGCGTGCGTGTTCTCGAAGTCCTTGGCCGATTGCAGGGCTTTATCCAGTCGCTCCTCGAACTCGACACGGTTCACCAGGCCGGTCAGCGGATCATGCGTCGCCTGGTGCACCATCATCTTCTGCATGCGCCTCGAGTCGGAGACATCCTTGAACACCAGCACCACGCCGATACTGCTGCCCTGGGCGTCGATCATCGGCGCCGCCGTGCCCTGGATCGAGTAACGATCGCCGCTGCGCGAAATTAAAACGTTATCGGTCCTGGGCGCAATCACGCGCTGCTCCGACAGGCAGCGTAACGCCGGGTCCGGTATGACAATGCCCGTCTGTTCGTCTTCGAGGTGCAGCACCGCCTCCATCGAAAGCCCCATGGCCTGATGGAAACGCCATCCCGTCAGGGACTCGGCCACGGGGTTCATGTAATCGATACAGCCCTTGTTATCGGTAGTGATGACACCATCGCCGATGGAATGCAGCGTCACCTGAGCGCGTTCTTTTTCCATCAGGGTTTCACCGAGCGCCTGCTTGCGCTCGAGTTCGGCCGCGGCGCGGGTGGCGAACAGTTTGATGATGTGCACGTCGCTTTTTTGCGGATGCAGCGCGCCACGATTCATGCCGGCCAACAGCCCGATTTGCTGTCCCGAGGAATCCTCCAGCTTGATGGCGAAAAAACCGGAAGCCTGAAAACGCTCCCGCAGCAGGCCGGCCTCGGGGAACAGGTCAGCAGCCGAATTTTCCATGTACCAGAAACTGCCGCTTTCACCGCAGGGGCTGCTCTTGAGCGAGATCGAGTGATTCATGATGTAACCACCGTCGCACCAGTAGGCCAGCGTCTGGTAGGTCTGCTGCTCGAGATCTTCATTCGCAGCCAGGAATACCGCGTCCACACCAAGAAACTGGGACAATTCCCTGACCAGAGCGTAGAAGTAGGTTTCGCCGGTGGTGCCGACCGTGGACTCGATCAGGCTGTGCAGCCTGTCCTTGCGATTTTCCTGTTGCTTGCGGACTTTTTTGGCGGCGTATCCCCTGAGCCAGAACCAGGTTAACCCGGCGCTGAACAGCGCGGCTACTGTAGCTAGCAAAATCGCTTCGACCATGTGTGAATCGCGTTACGTCCGTATTGAAAAGAGTATAGGCAAGATTTCGTGGAATTCTGCAGAACCTGAAGACGCTTGTTTATATTCCGTCATCCCACAGTATTTCGTCATTCCCGCGCCAGCGCTAAAGCGTCGCCCCGGCCACCGAGCCGGGGCCCATTACAAACCTTGAACCCAACCAGCCGGAAAGCCGCGGCTTAGCGGTTCGCACCGTCCCCGGCAAAAATGGATTGCGGCTCGAGGCCGCAATGACGGGTTCGCCAGCAGCTCAATGAATGTGAGGATGCGACCTGGCCTGCCGTACCCGCGCCAGCGCTAAAGCGTCGCCCCGGCCACCGAGCCGGGGCCCATTGCAAATCCCGTACGAAACCAGCCGGAAAGCCGCGGCTTAGCGGTTCGCACCGTCCCCGGCA
>JAASSH010000486.1 GCA_021767985.1 Gammaproteobacteria bacterium
CTTAAACCCAGCGCCAGCGCGGCGCTCGCCATCATGTCACCCTCGCTGCTGGTCGCGGATTCCAGGGGACGACCGGTCAGCAGATAGGACAAGGCTTCGGTTTGACCCAGCGCCGGAATCGAAAACAGTTCCACCCGCGGCTGCTGCAGGCGGCCGCTGACATGGATGCCGGCAATCACGTCCCTGGTCTTGCGAATCGCCCGGACATCCAGCCCTGGATTGTCGACCGGTCCGCCGGTAAACAGTAGCCGACCGTTCTCGACATCGAGATTTTGACCATAGGCGCGGTAACGACCCTCCGGAATGGTTATTTCACCCGTGCCGCGCGTCGGCACTCCCGGGTTTTCCTCGATGATCAGGTTCCCGCCCAGGCTGGCCTCGAAGCCGTAGCCGAAGAAAGTGACCCGGTCGCCCAGCAGCAGGCGCACTCTCGTATTAATTTGCCACTTGCTGTCTGCCGGCTGGTCGCCGCCGATTACGATGGTGTCGTTCGAAACCTTTGCTGCCGTGGTGACGTCGCGCGGCTGCAGCTTGGCATAGGGAACCGTGACTTCGCCTTCGATATCGATGTTCCTGTCCTTCAGCCTGACCTCGAGCCGGGGCGACAGGTTGACCGTGGCTTCGGGTATGCGCACAGCCTCGAAATTTTCGCCTTCGATGCTAATCGTCGTCGGCCAGCCAAGCGCGGCGTCGAGCTGGCTCGAGCCCTGCAACCTGATCTGGCCGTCGCCCGAGCTGGCACTGGCCGAATACGTCAGTAGTCCGGATTGATCGCTGTTCGCCTGCAGGTTTATCTGTTCGAGTTCGAGCCCCAGCCGCGGAATTTGCAGGTTTGCCTGCCGCATTTGCGCCTGCACTCTTAGTTCCGGTTGCCCCAGGTTGCCGTCGGCGGTCAGGCTCAGATGCAGGCTGCCGCCGGTCTTTTGAACGTCCGGTATCAACACCTCGAGGAGTGAAATGTCCTGCAGCAAAATTTCGGCATTGCCCTGCAAGCGTTGAGATTTCGAGCCAAGGTTTGACAGGTTGGCGCCCGGCAGGTCGAGTAACGCACGCAGACTGTTATTGCCGATCGCCATACTGCCGTCGGCGCGCGCGCCGGCATTATCGATTTCCAGGTCGAACTCGATATCCTGATAATCCCATTGCTCAGTTTCACCTTCCAGCAACGGATGCGACAGCGTCCCGGAGTCCGACCTGATCTCGATTTTCCCGCTCAGTTGCCGCGGCTCGCGATAGGAGAGATTCGCGCTGGTGTCGATTCGCCCGTCGATATTCAAACCTTCGGGCAGTCTCTTATCCAGCAGGATCGCAAGCTCGAGCCCGTTGCCCGAAATATCGATTCGACTTGGCCAGCCCGCGCTGCCGTCCATTAGCGTGCTGCCGGTGAGCGCTACCTTGCCTCCCGCAATGATCGCATCGGCGGTGTATTCTATCTGCTCGAAATCAGCGCTTTGCGCTTCGATTTGCAATTGGTCGATTTCCAGATTGGCTTGCGGGATGAGTACCGCCGCGTTGACAAGCCGGGCGTTGCCTTTCAATTTTGGGTATTCGAGCGTGCCCGTGATCTCGATGCCTGCTTCGGCTGAGCCTTGCAGGTTCTCGATTTGCTGTAGCGCGCCTTCGATCAGGGTTAAATCGCTTAGCCTGAGATTGAAACGGCCTGTTATCGCCTGGTTGACGGGATCGAGCGTCAGCAGGTCGGCCCCGGGCAGAACGATGCCGCCTTCGAGTCCGTCGCCGTCAGGCAGTGCCAGGCTGATCCTGGCGTTAGCACCGGATTCCTGCAGCGACAATTTCAGCCCGGCATGCTCGTAGTCGAGCCGTCCACTTCGATCTTGCGGCAACGGATAACCGATGGAGCCGCCAGGCAGATCGATCTCCAGCGTTCCCCGCAGGCGGTGGGGCAGGTGGTACTGCAAACGCGCGCTGGCGTCGGCAAGGCCCGCAGGCGACAGCCCGGGTGGCGTCCATTTTCGCAGCATCTCGAGCGGCAGGTTGCTCAGATCCAGATTGATCGTGCCACCCGATTGACGATGCTGTAACAGGGCGCAGATCTTGCCGCCCTGTGCGTTGCCTAGGCAGAGCGATTCGGTTTCTATACGCTGTTGCGATAGCAGCAGAGGGGCGGGCGCCGCCAGTTGCCAGTCGCCGTAATCGGGATTCTGCAACAGCGCCTGGACAATCTTGCCCTGCCAGCGCGCGCCTTCCAGTCGGCCGTCAAGCTCGACGCGGGCCCGGCCTTCGGCCGAACTCATGTCCAGTTCGATTCGGCGACTGTCGGTGTTCAGCTTGAGCGCTTGTAACTGGTAGTCGGGTAACTTGACCTGGCTGGCGTCCAGCTCGATCTCGAACTGGCGCGGTACGGGCTCGAATTGCGGCTGAAGCTGTAAGACCATTGCGGTATTGGCGCTAAATTTCCCGATTTCATAGTCGGGAACACCGATCGAACTGCCGGACAGCGAGGCCTCGATTGATGGCGATTCGCGGCTACCGCCGAGAGATCCGCGGGCCTGCAGCTTGCCGCGAGCATCGGGATAGAGTTCGGCCAGGTTGGCGCTGTCCAGGGTCCAGGCGAGATCGAGTTGTTCTCCCAGTTTGCCGGTGGCGGTCAGGCGGGTGTCGCCCGAGGTAAACAGCAGGTTCGAGATGTCGGCCAGGTTGTTTTGCCACTGCATGTTGCCGCTCAGCGATACCGGGTAACCGCGCAGTTCGCCGGATAGCTGTTTCACAGCGAGCGAAATCGCCGGCCCCGCGTCGTCTATCCCGCCCTCGACGTCAAAATCCGAATCAATGTTGCCCGGCCATTGCGGTAACAGGTCCTGCGGATTGATCCCGGCAGTTGAGATCCGCGCTTTCCATGCGAGCGACGGTTCCCAGTCGAACATCCC
>JAASSH010000004.1 GCA_021767985.1 Gammaproteobacteria bacterium
CTTTGCCGCGAGGCCTTCCCGGGTCGAGGCCGGCACGCCGGTTTCGACATCCAGCAGGCCGTTATAGAGCAGGAAGCGTGCGGCATCGAGCGATTGCTGGATGTCGAGACCGTAGTCGATCCAGTTCGACAGCACGTAGGTCTGCCCCATCGCCTGGTATTGCCCGCCCATGACGCCGAAGCTCAGCACCGGCTTGCCGCCGCGGTAAACCATCGCCGGGATGATCGTGTTCAGCGGGCGCTTGCCGCCTTCGAGCTGATTGAAATGCCCGTCCTCCAGCACGAAGCCGGAGCCGCGATTATTCAGGTTGATGCCGGTGGAGCCGGCGACCAGTCCGCAGCCCCAGGAATCGAACACGCTGTTGATGAACGAACAGGCATTACGATCCTTGTCGACCACGGTGAGGTAAACCGTGTCGCGATGGTTCGGTAAGGCCGACTCGACCGGTTGGCTCAGCGCCTGGTTCATGTCGATACGCTGAAACTGGCTTTTGGCGAATTCGTCCGACAGCATTTCCGCCACCGGCAATGTATTGAAATCGCTGTCGGCAACGAAGCGATCGCGTTCCGCCATCGCCAGCGTGAAGGCCTCGCTCAGCAGGTGCACGTGATCGGCGCCGAGGTGAGGCAGTTGCGAAACATCGGTCTGCGCGAGGATGTTCAGCGCCATCAGCGTGGTGATGCCCTGGCCGTTGGGCGGGACTTCGAAAACTTCGTAACCGCGGTAATTACTGCTGATCGGCTCGACCCACTCGGATTTATGATTGGCCAGGTCGTCGAGCGACATCAGGCCGTCCTGCGAGTCGCTGTATCGTACGATCTCCTCGGCGATTTCACCGGTATAAAAACCGTCGCGACCTTCGCGCGCGATGCGGCGCAGGCTGCGTGCGAGATCGGGCTGGCGATGGATGCTGCCGGCCGCCGGGGCCTTGCCGTCGACCAGGTAGGCCGCGCTCGCTTCCGGGGTTTGCGCCAGCAGATCCGCGGTCTTGTTCCAGTTATATGCGATGACCGGCGTCACCGCGTAACCGTTTTCGGCGTAATGGATCGCGGGTTGCAGCAGGGAAGCAAAATCGGCATTGCCGAACTTGCGGTTTGCGCGGTACCACGCATCGATCGCACCCGGCACGGTAGCCGCGAGAATATTGTACTTGGGCACGCTGTCGAAACCACGCGCGCGCACGATCTCGGCGCTGGCGGCTGCCGGTGAGCGCCCGCTGCCGTTCAGCGCGTGCAGTTTGCCGCTGGCGTTTTCGTGGTAGAGAATGAAGCAGTCGCCACCGATGCCGGTCGAATAGGTTTCGACCACCGATAAGACCGCGCTGGCGGCGATCGCCGCATCGAGCGCGTTGCCGCCGTCGCGCAGGACCTGTAACGCCGTTTCGGTGGCCAGTGGCTGACTGGTGGCGGCCATCGCCTCGGTAGACATGACGACCGAGCGCCCCGGAAGTTGATGGTTTCTCATGTGTTTTCTCTGGAATCGAATGGGCGCGCTTACGCGGCCCGGAAACGCGTATTATAACCTCTTCGGGCCTTGCGGACCCAGCAGATTTGCCGGCGAGTCGAGGCAAATCGGCCGTCGGGCGGGGCGATTTTACCTGCCGATATCGACCGGCGAGTCAGGCTTTTTCGATGCCACCCCGATTTCTGGTATAAATGAAAAAAAGCCGTGATGTTATGACAACGAAAACCCTGGATGAAGAGACTGCGGGTGCCTGGAGCCCCGACATCAAGTCGACCCTGCCGTCGCAGTACCTGCCGTTGTCGACGATGTTTCGACCCGAGAACGTAACCACCAGCATCGAAACCGCGAACGAACTGAGTGGATTCACCGGTCTGCCGATTCAACAATTGATCTGTTTTCGCCCGCAAAGGCTGGTGGTGCACGAATTGCTGATCCGGGTCTCGGCCGATATTTTTGTCGACGATGGATCGAAATACGAAGACCTGGGCGTCAATTTCCGTGAAGTGGTCGATCGCATCCTGGTGGGCTATATCGAGCCCGGGATGGAACAGATCGTCGAGCGCTTCGAGCAGTTGCGCCAGCAGGCCGAAGCCATGATTGTCGCGCAGCTCGAAGCGGATTTGTTTCCGGCCGCCAGCACGAGCCCGGCCGCGAAGAGCGGATTCAGCTTGACCAGGCTGTTCGGCAAGAAGCCGCCAAAGTCCAGTCCGGGGCAGGGTGAATCCCGCGAACAGCGCGAACAGCGCGTCGTTGCCGAATGGCGGCAAAAAGCCGAGACCGGTGACGATGCGCTAGCGCGCGCGGTTTATGCGGCGCTCGCCGCCATCGCCCATGCCCTGATCATCAAGCATGGCCGCATCATCGGCGAAAAGGCGCTGCTCGCCTCGCTGGCGACCGGCCTGGTGTGTAATCAACACGGCAGCGAAGTGATCGGGGAAATGATCGCGCCCCGCGTCGAGGAGGCAGCGGCGCAAGAGGGTTATCGCGTGCTGCCGGCGCAGCGCGAACCCGTCGTCATCAACGTCAAGGGCGCCTCCGCCTCGGGCAAGAGCACCATGCGTCCGCTGCAGCGCCTGCATACCGAGCGGCTCGGGCTCAACTGGCAGGATTTCGCGCTGATCAGCCCCGATATCTGGCGCAAGTATCTGCTCGACTACGATTCGCTGGGCGAGGCCTTCAAGTATGCCGGAACCCTGGCCGGTGACGAGATCCCCATTGTCGATCAAAAACTCGATCGCTACATCGACAGAAAGGCCACCGTCGGGAAAATCTCGCATTTGCTGATCGATCGATTTCGTTTCGACAGCTTTGCGCCGGGTCGCGATACCGAGGAGGGCAGTAACCTGCTGACCCGTTTCGGCCACACGGTTTACCTGATATTCATGGTCACGCCGCCGCCGTCCACGGTCGAGCGCGCCTGGCTGCGCGGGCTCAAGGTCGGGCGTTACAAGGCGGTGGATGACCTGCTGCACCACAACATCGAAGCCTTTACCGGCATACCGGTATTGTTTTTTACCTGGGCGCTGCGCAAGGATAAAACCGTGTTCTACGAGTTCCTCGATAACAGCGTCGACCACAAGCAAACGCCCAAAACCATTGCCTTCGGCCTGAACGGCGAAATGTACATTATCGATTTCAAATGCATGCTGGATATCGTGCGTTACACCAAGATCAATATCGACGCCGACAATCCTGCCGATGTGTACCCGTCGGAGGACGAGATGGCGCCGGACAGGAACGTGGAATTCCTGGTCCAGTGCGCCAGGAAAATCCCCGTCATCAACTTCGTCGAGCGTGCATCGGGCATGGTATACGCCCGCATGGAGTCGGGGAAAATGGTGTGGGTCGATCGCGAGCCGCTGCAACGAATCGTCGGCGCCAACGAAGCGCAGGCGGCGCTGGCGGCGATGGCGCCCAGGCTCATCGACGACCTGGAGCAGATAACGCCGCAGGACGCAAAGCCCGTGCCCGAGGAAGCCCTGCGGCATACCCTCGGCGACATGAACTAGATCGAGAGTTGCGTGTTAAATCGATACCCTTTAATCATGGCCTGTAGCGAAACGCAACGCTCGCCGGACGCGTATTATGCCGCTGATGCAAGACGCTAAACGCCCCGCCGGCATGATAAAAAATTCGCTGCTCGTGGTTTTGCTGCTGGTGGCTGGCTGCAGTTCCGGAGTTGCCACGCATGACGCCTATCGAGCAGCCGAGCTGGTGGTCGATTTCTTTACCGGATTGAAGTCCGGTGAAGGAATCCGGCTGGCTTACGCGTGGACCGATGACAAGTACAAGCAAGAAGTGTCTTTCGAGAAATTTTCCCGGATTGTCGCTTTCATAAGAAAGACAAACGGGGGCGCGGAAATACGCCTGATCGGATTCGAGGTTTTTGGCCGCAAAGATACGCTTGTCGTTTATGCAAATTCGAAAACAGGCGAGGCGGAAACCCACTTCAAGCTAACGCTTGCGGGGACCAAGAACCGGGACTATTACCTGCTTGCCCTGGATGTCGACGATTCGGCTTTCGCTAAAACCGGGGTTTACAGTGAGTATTCAGAACCGATAGTCATCGAGGGTGTATGACAGTCGCAGGAACCAGCCGGCGTTAAATGTGCCTGCCCGGGCAGGGCAGGCGCACAATTCGTAAGCTTAAAATTCCCTGTCTTCGCGAACGGTCTAGGAGACCGGCGACAGGTAATTCATCCAGGCAGACATCCGCAACAGCGTCTTGCGCACCAGCGCCAGCTGTTGCAGGTCGTCGCTGTAAATTGCCGCCTGGGCGCGCGATCTGTCCGGAATCTGTGATGCGTACCAGGCGTAACGGCGATCGGTAACGTCGATCAGCACCGGAATCAGGCGCTCATCGCCCGCCGCGGCGGCGTCCAGGCTGGCCTTGCGGGCCCAGCCCTGGTCGGCGTCGGATACCGGTATCACGTTTTTCACCATGCCGGCGAAAACCTTACCGGGAATGCTGTCGAAGCTTACCTCGGCGGTGCTGCCGTGCTTCAGGCGCAGCAGGCTGTTCTCGGGAAACCACGCGACCAGATTACGTTCTTCGATTGCCAGCGGAATATCGGTAGACTGCGCGTTAGCCTCGGTCGCGAGCGGCCTGGTGGTCAGGTACTGCCGGCTCGTGTCCGAGTGCGGGTGATAGAAATTCAGCACCTGGATCAGCGCGAAGGATAGTACCAGTCCACCGACAGAGGCGCTGGGCACCGTCCAGCGGTTTAACGGAATTCTCAATACCGTGAATGCCACGATGCAGAGCGCGGCGTAACCAGAAATAATAAACAGTTCCATGAATCTTCCTCGCCGTCGGCGCTAGGCCGCTTCGGTTGCCGCCATAATGGCTTTTTCGATGCGTTCGATGCGGTCGTCCAGTACTTCGTAACGATGTCCCAGCAGGGTTACCGAGTCGGTAATATCCTCGTCCAGCTGCGCAAGTTTCGGACCGGTGTATTCGGCCGTTGAATCGGCCTTGTCGTTGATCGCGGTGTCCTCGTTGATTTCGGCGAATCTCGGCGCGATTTTAGCAGCGGCGCTTTCGCGATAAGCCGCGGACCAGGCATACAGGACCGGCCAGATGGCGTGCAGGGTAAACAGGCTGACCCAGCCGGCGAAACGGATGGCGTCCTGGTGAGGGTGATTGCGTTCTACCGCTATTTTATAGGGAATGCCGACGATCGCGATGGCGCCGAACAGCAGGCTGGACGCGATGAAGACCAGGATCCCGAGCGC
This sequence comes from Gammaproteobacteria bacterium, assembly GCA_021767985.1. GTDB lineage: Bacteria > Pseudomonadota > Gammaproteobacteria. Next base: position 5,200 of record JAASSH010000004.1, read on the forward strand.
AACGTATTCGTGCATGATTTTTTACCTTCAGTTATGTTTCCTAAAAAGTTTAGGCTAAAAACCGGGGTAAATTTGTGAGACGTAGTTCTCATTCGTCGGGCGGACGCTAACGCCTGTCGGCCAATCCGCAACGTCTGTCGGGTCACGGGGCGGATGGTCGATTTTCGTACAGTTCCCAGTTCGATTTGGCGCCGGATCGGCATCCCACAGACGCGTCGCGCGGCGCGGTCGAGGTTGTGGCGGAGTCGAGCGCTTGCGTTTCCATCACCAGCCGGTGATTGTCGATATGGTAGGCAGTGACCTGGCGCGAAAGGCTGTCGCCGACCTCCATGATCAGGGGTTCGCTTTCGAGTTCCAGGAACACGGTGAGATGCTGCTCCCACTCGTCGGCGCCGGTTTCACAGGTATAAACCACGACGCCCTCGGGGCGGGCATCGCCGCACAGGTTGCCGAACTGAACCTCGCCCGGGTAAAAATTGCAGCGTTTGCCGACATTGTTCAGGATCTTGATGTGCCGATGGTAGCGCTCGATATGTGCCACCAGGATCGACCGCACTTCCTCGGTGGAGTCGCAGCTCCAGCCCCAGGATTTCAGCTTGTCGACCAGGAAAAGCGCCTTCGAGCCGCAGTAGCCGCCTTCGTTACGCGCGCTCCACGGGTAAGAGCTGCCCGAGGACTTGGTGTACTTGACGCGACACGCGAACCCCGGCTCGCTTACGATTTCGACCGAGCGCGTGAGCCCGTTGTTTTCGCAGACGAACGCCATGCCCTGGCCGAACGCGGGCGAGCCGTTGGCAATACAGCAAAGCGCCAGCAGGCAAAGCAAACGGAACTTTAGCTTTGCGCTTATGGGTGTCGCTTGTGTCTCCCCCGGCATTCGAACTCGTTGTTGTTTCCCCCGACCCCAAGTATCCCCGAGATCGGGCAAAGATAAAATTCATCTATTTCACAAAATGGCAGGATTACCGGATCCGGTAAACAAGCACCGGGTTTCGGGATTCAGCGCGGAATCAACGTAATATCGAAGCGACCGTACATCATCGTTTCGCCTTCCACGGTCCCTGCCTCGAGGAAGATCGCATTGGGGTGTTCGCTGTCAGCCTTCGGATCGTCCTTGAAATAAAACTCGGTATCCAGGTACTGGTAGCCGTCATGATCGACGGTGACATGAACGTGGCTCAGCCGATGACTGTTACCCGGAATCACCGACCCGAACTGGTAGATGCCCTTGTCATTGGCCGTCACCTGGCCCCGGTGATAACTCCAGTCGAGCCCCTCGCTGTCGGCGTGACGGAATCCGATCACGACGTTGGGCACCGGGCGACCGTCGAGACTGGTGACGCGTCCGCGGATGCGCATGCGCTGGCCGCTATCGCCCGGCCGCCACAGGTCTACCATCTGGGGTTTGTCGGCGTCGGAGTGAGCGCTTGCCGGCCCGGGTAACAACAGGACTGGCAGCATCAATCCCGCCAAAACGACTGGAATGTTAAGGTATTTTTCAAACATGGTTTGCGTCCTGCATCCGTTGATGTGCCAGCGTCTCGTTCTGCTGCACCAACGCGGTCGATCCGACCACATCGGCGTGCAGGATGACGGCCAGCTTACGGTTCAGCGGATCTTTGTTCATGGAACCCACGGGTTATTGTTACGCGAAAATTCTATCACAGCGAGGTGACGGGTATTCGCCACGAGTTCCGGATAGCGCTGGCGCACAGATGTATCAGGCAGGCGCTGACAACCCGACCGCGATTCTGTAACCTGTCCGGAAAATAATCCGTAACAAAGGGGCAGGATCATGCAGTTAATCGGGACCGGTGTCGGTCGCACCGGCACTTATTCGCTCAAGCTCGCCATCAATCAGCTGGGGCTCGGGCCCTGTCATCACATGGAAGAGGTGCTGCACAACATGCCGCTGCAGGTGCCGCTGTGGTCGGCCGCGTTGAACGGCGCCGCGGACTGGCAGTCGATTTACGATGGTTACCCGAGCGCGGTCGACTGGCCGACCGCGGGATTCTTCCGTGAACTGTACGAGGCCTACCCATCCGCCAAATTCGTGTTGACGCTGCGCAGCCCGGAGTCCTGGGCCGACAGCTTCGGTGGCACGATCTACCAGCTGCTCGCGGGCAGGGAACAGGCGCCGCCGGAGATGCGCGACTGGCTGCAAATGGCTGCAGGCGTGATCGGTAAAACCGGCTTCCCCGACGGGCTCGACCGCGACGGCCTGATTGCGGCGTTCGCCGCGCACAACGACGCGGTCAGGGCCACGATCCCGGCCGGGCAGCTGCTGGAGTTCGAGGTCAAGCAGGGTTGGGGCCCGCTGTGCGAGTTTCTCGAGGTGCCGGTGCCGGACGAACCCTTCCCGCGGTCGAATCACCGTGAGGAATTCTGGGACCGCGTAAACGGCAAAATATAATCCGACGGATAGCGTCGGACTTCGAATCTGGCCAGAAACAGCTGCCAGGTTCTGTATTTTCGAGTGGCTGCAATTGTGGTGACGGCTACCCTGATTCATGACCGGGTTAACTTTCACGCTCGTTTGCGCGTCGTTGTAAGCCGTCGAAACAGGTTGAGCAGGGGGCACCGAGCCTTTATACTCCTTGATTGTGTGTGTATCCTTTGGCGACACAAATGGGGAAGACAGCCGCGCTTCGTATCAGAATCGAGCCGGAATTGCATAAAAAGTTTCTCGATACCTGCAAGGCGCAAGACGTTCCGGCGTCACAGGTTTTGCGTGAGTTCATGAAGCAATACGTGGCCGCTCACCAGCAAACTCCGCAACTGGACTTCTTTCAGCAGACGAGGCAAACCAGTGTCGATTGAGCAAAGACCAGCCCCGGGAACCATGCGGGAGATAAGCCGATATATCGGTAAGTATAAAATCGTATCGCTGCTGGGCGAGGGCGCGACCGGCATCGTCTACGAAGGATACGACCCCGACATCCAGCGCCGCGTCGCGATAAAAACCCTGCACCCGCATTTACTGGTCGGCAAGATAGGTGAAGGCCTGCTGGCACGCTTCAAGCGCGAGGCGATCTCTGCCGCAAGATGTTTCCATCCCAATATCGTCGCCGTGCTCGAGTATGGACAACATGAGGACAGGCCTTTCATCGTGATGGAGTTCGTCGATGGAATTTCGGTGCACAAGTTGATCAAGCAAAGGCACCGGCAGGGGCGCGCTATAAGCCTGAAACGTACCCTGACCATTATTTCGGGGTTACTCAATGCCCTGCACGCGGCGCACCGCTACGGTATCATTCACCGCGACGTCAAGGCGTCCAATATCCTGATTGCGAAGGGCGGTCGTCAGATCAAGCTGGCCGATTTCGGGATGGCCAGGCTCAAGGAGAATTCCGACCTGACGATGATCGGATCCCTGATCGGCACGCCGAGATACATGGCGCCCGAGGTCCGGTTCGGACTGGAGGCCGATTCCCGCGCCGACGTATTTTCGGCAACACGGCTGTTTCTCGAATTGTTGAAGATGCTGCCCGAAAACACGAAATGTCCACGCTCGCACCTGCCGCAGATTCCCTGCATGTCGCCTGGCAACCTGATCGATTACTCGGTGGTCTATCCGACCGCTTTTATTCCGGTTCTCGTCAAGGGGCTGGATCCCGATCGGGACAAGCGCTATCAAACGGTTTCCGAACTCATGACAGCGATCAAGAAGGCGCTGCCCCGTCTCCATGAGCAGGCGGAACCGGATTTAACCGAGGCGACTGCGCCGCCAGACGAGCAGGCGATCGACGAACCCCCGGCAAGCGCCGAGGAAGTAAAGTCGATAACCTGGCTGCTGGCCGACTTCACCGGTCCGATCGCGACGCTCCTGATGGAGCCGTATGAAAACACGGGCATGTCGGCGGATAACCTGGCGCAACAGATTTCGAGAAAAATTCCCGGGCAGGAAAGGCAGCAGGAGTTTCTCAGGCGCTGGCGATTGATTTGTCTGTCGAGGCAGGAGCCGACCGAAAAAAAGGAATCGAAGATCTTCCCGGACAAGGAGCGCTCGCATCCCTTGCTGGAGGAAATGCTGAGTAAAATCAGCAGCGAATTTGCCCATTACGTCGAGCCAATCTCCAAGACGCTATTGCGCCAGGGCTCTAAAAAAACGACCAACGCAGACTGACCGTAAGAGGTCGGTGACAAATGATAATCATTCGCATTTGTCACCGACCCCGCTCCTTCATACTCCTCCCTGCCTTTTGAAATAACCGCACCCACGGCCTCGAGCGCGAGCGCCTTGCCGATGACGCGCTGATCCAGCCCCGGATCGATGCAATCGGAACTTAAATAATCGCCGATCCGGCCGATAACCCTTACCGGAGTCCTAAAAACCCGGGTGTAATCTTGAAAATCATAATTGTGCGCTTCGTCGCCCTGATACTTTACTGCTGTGCGGCGCAGTCGCTGGCGAATACCATCACCATCTATCACGATGCGGACTACAGCGTCCATGCCGAATCGGCCCGGTCCATGTCGATGGGCTTTAAGACCGCGCTGGCCGAGGTCGACAATAAGATCCAGGGATACGAGGTAAAACTGGTCACCAGGGATCATCGCGGCAACAGCAAGCGCAGCCTGCACCACATGCGGCAGTTCCTCGACGACCCGACGGCGTTATTCGTTCTCGGCGGGCTGCATTCTCCACCCTACATCCAGAATCGCGATTTTATTAATCAGGAAGGTGTTTTGTTGCTGGTGCCCTGGGCGGCGGGCGGGCCGATTACCCGCTATGCCGGGGACACCAACTGGGTATTTCGCTTATCCATCGATGACACCAAGGCAGGCTATCGCATCGCTGAATATGCGATCGTGGATAAAAGCTGCAAGAAACCTCACCTGCTGCTGGAAGAAACGCCGTGGGGCAAGTCCAATTTCAAGACGCTTTCGTCGGCGGTCATGCAGCATCTGAACCTGCAACCGGGCGTCACCTGGTTTCGCTGGAACACCAAGGCCAATTCCGCACGCATCCTGCTGCGCGAGGCCCGTCAAAAAGGGGCCGATTGCCTGTTGTTCGTGGGCAACTCGATCGAAGGCGAAGAGTTTGCCAGGGCGATGGCTTCGCTCGAGGCCGACCAGCGGCTGCCGATCATCAGTCACTGGGGCATCACCGGCGGTGATTTTCACGTCAAGGTAGATCCGGATTTGCGCCGGCATCTCGACCTGCACTTTATTCAGACCTGTTTTTCGTTTATGTCACCCCGGCAGACGGCATTGTCCCGCCAGGTTCTGCAACGGAGCAAAACGTTATTCCCCGGAAAGATCGAACATCCCGGAGACATTACCGCGCCGCCGGGATTCATTCATGCCTATGACCTGGGGCGCATCTTTATTGCCGCGCTGGAGCAGGTCGAGCTGACGGGCGACGTCAAGGCCGATCGGGCTGCACTACGCGATGCGCTGGAGCAGCTTCGGCGGCCGGTCGAAGGTCTGGTCAAAACCTATCGGCAGCCGTTCTCACCCTGGTCACCGACGCGGGACGACGCCCACGAAGCCCTGGGTCTGGAAGATTTTTGCATGGCCCGCTTCGACGAGCAGAACCGCATCATCGTCAAATCCGCCGACTAGGCAGGCCAGGTAAGGACATACCATGAAGGCACGTTGGTTTTATGCACTGATTCTGTTAAATCTGGCGGTAACCATCGTCATCAGCATGCTGTTGGTGGGCGGTCGCGCCGAGCAGTCCGTGTTTGGACTGCTGGAGGAGGCAAAACAGCGGCAGTCGAGCCTTGCCTCCAACCATTTCGAGGAATTCCTGCGTGACCGCGTCATCCTGCTGCGCGACCTTTCACGCCGTCCCCTGCTGGCCAACACGGTGATGGGTTCGGGTATATCGGAGGCCGATCTGAAGGATTTTCTCGATGATTACCGACTGCTCGATAAAAAGGAACCGCTGTTTCTGCTCGATTTCATGGGTAACACGGTGCACTCGCATAATTACAGCGCCGACGCACTGCCCCTGGACACCACCCCGTGGCTGGAGGCATTGATCAACAAGGAAATTCCGGTCGCCATCCTGTTGCACGAGACCAACGGCCAGGCTTCGTTCGCGATCGCCGTGCCGATACTCTACAGCGGTTATGCCGAAGGTGTTCTGGTCACTTTACTGTCGCAACCCATTGCCGAGATCCTGGACTCCGGAGATACCCTGACCACGGGCGCAATCCGGTTATCGAATCCTTATTTTACCTACTCGAGTCGCCCCGATTTAAGCGGTCACGACGTAATCGACGAGAGCGAAATCGATGAAACCGGCGTGCATTTCACCTATCTGGCCGATCGGGCGGTGCTGGCCGAACAAAAAGCGGGATTCATGCGCGATATTGCGCTGGCCATCGTGTTGAGCCTGGGCCTGTCCTTCGGCATTCTGGCGATGTCGGGCCGAAAGTTCATCCTCAATCCCTATACACGCCTGGAAAAGTCGAGCCGCGAGATAGAAATCGCCAAAAAACGTAATGACTTGCTGGCCTCGGCGATCGAGGCGAGCCCTGTCGGGATTTCGATTGCCGACCCCTCGCGCCCTGATTACCCGCTCACCTATGCCAACCCGGCCTTTACCCAAATAACGGGCTATAGCGCCGCGGAAGTAGAAGGCACGAATTGTCGCTTCCTGCAGGGTGCGGACACCAGCGAAGAACAGGTAAACAAGCTGCGTGAAACCATCAGTGTCAACGGCGAAGACAGGTTCGAAATGCTGAATTACCGCAAGGACGGCACACCATTCTGGAACCTGCTGCAGGTCTCCCCGGTGTTCGACGAGAACCAGAACCTCGTGGCTTACGTTGGCATACAGCAGGATATCAGCAAGCGCAAGCACGCCGAGGTCGAATTGCAGCAAGCCAAAGAATCGGCCGAGGACGCCAGTCGCGCCAAGAGTGATTTCCTCGCCAACATGAGTCACGAAATTCGCACGCCGATGAATGGTGTCATCGGTATGAGCAACCTGTTGCTGGACACCGGCCTCGACCGACAGCAACACGATTATGCGAAAACGATCAAGGGCAGCGCGGAAGCTCTGCTCGGCCTGATCAACGATATCCTCGACTTTTCCAAGGTCGAGGCCGGCAAGCTCGAGCTGGAACCGATCGATTTCGACATGAAGGTCTTGTTGGCCGAATTCGGCGCTTCGATGGCGATCCGCGCGCACGAAAAAAACCTGGAGCTGGTTTGCCCGGCGAACCCGTTACCGAGCCAATGGTTCAATGGCGACCCCGGCCGTATTCGCCAGATCCTGACCAACCTCGTCGGCAATGCCATCAAGTTCACCGACGAGGGCGAAGTCGCGCTGTATTTCGAGCTCCTGGAACAAACCGACCGGCTTTCACGGATTCGCATTAAGGTCGTCGATTCCGGTATCGGATTGAGTCCGGAGCAGCAAAAGAAACTCTTCGAACGTTTCAGCCAGGCCGATAGCTCGACGACACGACGTTACGGGGGCACGGGACTTGGCCTTGCCATCAGTAAACAGTTGGTAGACTTGATGGGTGGTGAAATCGGTATGGACAGTCGGCAGGGTGAGGGTTCGACTTTCTGGTTCACGCTAACCCTGGCCAATGTCGACGCCGAAGAGTCGCTGGCTAACCGGGCCGGGCTGCGGGGGCAAAGAATCCTGGTGGCCGATGACAATCACACCAACCGCAAGCTGCTGGACCAGCTGCTCACCCATTGGCAGGTGGATCACGACCTGGTCGACAACAGTGAAAAAGCCCTCGATACCCTGAACGCGGCTGTCGAAGCCGGCAGGCCTTACGATATCGCCATCCTCGATATGGAGATGCCGGGCATGGATGGCTACAGTCTCGGCACCCGGATCAAGCAAGACCCGGTCCTGAGTGATACTCGCCTGGTGATACTCGCTTCACGGGGGCGGCGCGGCGATGCCAAAAAGTTCGAGACGGCCGGATTTTCCGGTTACCTCGGCAAACCGATCGAGCAATCCGCGTTTTATAACCTGTTGCTGCAAGTGTCCGGCATTACGCCGGATGACGCCAGTATCGCCACCCGTTACAGCGCCAAGCGGCACCCGCGCTTCGCTGCGCGTGTCCTGGTGGTCGAGGACAACATTACCAACCAGGCCGTTGCCAGGGGCATGCTGGAAAAATTCGGCCTCGACATCGATCTCGTCGCCAATGGTGAGCAGGCGATTCGTGCGTTAGAGCAGCTGCCTTACGACCTCGTGTTCATGGACTGCCAGATGCCGGTCATGGACGGCTACGAAGCCACCCGTCGAATTCGCGATCCACAGAGCGGCGTCGTCGATTCGAAGGTTCCCATCGTCGCCATGACCGCCAACGCGATGAAGGCGGACCGGGACAGATGCCTGGCGGTCGGCATGAACGACCATGTCGCCAAGCCGGTCGATCCAAGCCGCCTGGAACAGGCCCTGTCGCGCTGGCTGCCAGCGTCATGCCGCGTGAGCCTGAACGGCGACGACAAACCCTCGGCGGCTGTAGCCGGCAGCGAAGATACCTCCGGGCCGCGTGCTGAAATCGAAACAAGCGAACCGGTTTTCGATCAGGACGCGCTGCACAAACGCATGATGGGCGATGAAGACCTGATGCGTACGGTCGCTGAAGCCTTCGTGCTCGATATGAACGGCATGGTCGAGCAGCTGAAAACGCATGTGGATGGGGGAGACATGCAAAATGTCGGCGCTCTGGGTCATAAGATCAAAGGCGCGGCCAGTGCCATGGGTGGAACGGCTCTAAGCGCGGCTGCGCTGCAGATCGAGCAGGCGGGCAAGGCGGAGCAGCCGGAGCGCCTGGACGAAACCCTGCCTCTGCTCGAGCAACGCTACGATGAACTGAAGCACGCCATGCGGGAACTGCTGCCATGAAGATACTCATCGGTGATGACAGTTTGACCCAGCGCGTCATGCTCGAAGCGATCGTCAAACAATGGGGTTTCGAGGTCGTGCTCGCCGAAGACGGCCAACAGGCATGGGACATTTTATCCGGCCCTGATGCGCCGCGACTGGTGTTGCTGGACTGGGAGATGCCCGGGCTCGATGGCCTCGAGGTTTGCCGACGGGTGCGCGCGCGGGAAGACCAGGACCCCCCGTACATTCTGCTGCTGACCGCTCGCCGCGAGACCGCCGATATCGTCACCGGGCTCGATGCCGGTGCCAACGATTATATTGCGAAACCGTTCGATAATACCGAACTGCACGCCCGCCTGCGAGTGGGTGCGCGAATGCTGGATTTGCAACGCGAATTGATCAGCGCCAGGGAGGCACTGGAATACCAGGCCCACCATGATGCGCTAACCGGGTTGTTGAACCGGGGCGCGGTGATGCAGGCGATGGCGCAGGAAATGGAGCGGGTTAAGCGCGACGGCCAGGCGCTGCAAATCGGCCTGATCGATGTCGATCATTTCAAACAGATCAACGATACTCATGGCCATCCCGCGGGCGATGCGGTGCTGCAGGAAATGGCACGCCGAATCGAGGCGATCCTGCGACCTTACGACCGGGTGGGACGTTACGGCGGCGAGGAGTTCCTGGTGCTGGTAAGCGGTGAGATCGCCGATGCCCAGACCCTTTGTGAACGCCTGCGAAGCGAGATCGCTGACCAGCCGTTCGTCGAGGGCCAGGTAGCGCTTCGAGTCACGGTCAGCGGCGGATTCGTGCCCTTCACGTCGCGGGACACACGCGGCGCAAACGAGTTGCTCGCCAGCGCAGACAAACTGCTGTACGAAGCCAAGGAAGCCGGGCGAAATCGAATACTGTTCGACCAGACCAACGGTACCGGGGATTCACAATCGAATACCGAGACTCCTGGAGCGCGCTCAAAGCAAAGAACCGCAGGGTAGGATTTTCGCTTCTGTGGACTAAATCGACACCGAATCAGGTGATATTGCTCACCGCTATCCCGGCATCGCGGTAATGCCGGCGTTCGAATCTGCCAGCTTGTTCCCCTGATACACCCACGCTACTATCGGCGCCTACTCACAGGTAAAGCCAGAATAAGGAATCGTGACCGGGGAAAATTCCACCAAACTCGCGGTGCTGCTGCACGCCGACGTGATCGGTTCGACCGCGCTGGTCCAGCTCGACGAGACGCTGGCGCACGCGCGCTTCCAGGACGTGTTTCGTCGTTTCTCCGAGACCATCGCCGGTCATGGCGGCACTACCCACGAAATTCGGGGCGACGCGTTGGTTGCCGAGTTTTCGAGAGCATCGGATGCGCTCGCCGCGGCGGTGACTTTCCAGGCCGCTAATGGCGAATACATCGATGGCCTGAGTGACGAAATCCGCCCGCAATTGCGCATTGGCGTCGCCATGGGTGAGGTCGTGATCGCGGACGGTACGGTAACCGGCGGAGGGATCGTGCTGGCGCAGCGACTGGAACAGCTGGCGCCGCCAGGCGGGATCTGTATCCAGGGAGCGGCTTTCGAAACCCTGCCGAAACGCCTGCCGTACGAATACGAAAACCTCGGGGAGCAGCAGTTAAAAGGATTCGACGAACCGGTCCGGGTTTACTCGGTCAGGGCCAGGGGCGAAGCCGGCGGTAGCGCCAGCGCTACTAACGATGTGCCGGCGCCGCGCGAACTCGAATTGCCATCGAAGCCGTCGATCGCAGTGTTACCGTTCAACAACATGAGCAACGACAGCGAGCAGGAATTCTTCGCCGACGGCATCAGCGAGGACATCATTACCGAGCTGTCGAAATTCCGCACGTTTTTCGTGATCGCCCGAAATTCCTCGTTTGCATTCAAAAACGAATCCCTGAACGTGAGGGACGTCGGTCTAAGGCTCGGCGTGCGCTACGTGGTCGAGGGTAGCGTGCGGCGCGCGGGCAACCGCGTTCGAATCACCGCGCAGCTGATCGATGCGATTGACGATAAACACATCTGGGCCGAGCGCTACGATCGCGAACTCGAAGACATTTTTGCCGTGCAGGACGACGTCACGCAGGCGATCGTTACCGCGATCGAGCCGCAGCTGAGCACCAGCGAACAGCAGCGTGCGCGGCGCAAACCCACCGAAAATCTTGATGCCTGGGAGTGTTACCAGCGCGGGCTCTGGTACATGTTTGGCTATAGCCAGACCGACCAGGCGCTGCATTATTTCAATCGCGCGATCGAGCTGGATCCGCAGTTCGGTTCCGCCTATGCGGGCCTGGC
>JAASSH010000487.1 GCA_021767985.1 Gammaproteobacteria bacterium
GATGAAGCAGGTGGTTTCGGGCTACCAGACCACCTGGGAGAATGCGGTGGTGCGCGGCCGTAACCGCATCCCGACGATCATCGCCTCCTGCAACCCCAGCGGTTCGCTCGCGACCCCGCTGTTTTCGCGATTGCGCCCGCAAATCGAAGCCATGGAATTGCCGCCCGGTTACAGCCTCGAGTGGGGCGGCGAGTACGAGGATTCGGTTAACGCGCAGGCCGGCCTGGCCGGCGCGCTGCCGGTCGGGTTCCTGCTGATGATCATCACCAGTATCTTCCTGTTCGGCAAGCTGCGGCAACCCGGCATTATCTGGCTAACTGTACCCCTTGCGATCATCGGTATTACCGCGGGCCTGCTGACGACCGGCGGCGCCTTCGATTTCATGTCGATCCTGGGCGCCCTGTCGCTGGTGGGGCTGTTGATCAAGAACGCCATCGTACTGATCGAGGAAATCGACCAGCAGATCGAAACCGGCAAGGATCGTTACGAGGCCGTGCTGGATTCAGCCGTGAGTCGTATGCGCCCCGTGGTGCTGGCGGCGGCGACCACGATCCTCGGCCTGATCCCGCTATTAACCGACGTGTTCTTCGTCAACATGTCCGTCACGATCATGGCGGGCCTCGGCTTTGCCTCGGTTCTGACTCTGATAGTAGTGCCTACGCTGTACGCGATATTCTTCAGAATCAAAAAGAGCCCGGCATAATCAATAAATAACAGGTGTCGGAAACAAGCGATTATCATTTGTCACCGACCCCTTTATTTATTGCAAATCGAACTTAAAAGGTCTAGGTTGGTCAGTCTCACGATGGTGCGAAACCAGGCGTCAACAAATGAAAAACGGTAATGCCTCCGCCGACGCAATCGTCCTGACCCGGGCGGAGTACATCATTCTGTATATCCAGCTGCTGCGACAGATCGGTACTCCAATCGACCGCGAGCTGCGCCGCGCGCGCCTGCCGACACTGATCGAAGAGATACCCGACGCGCTGGTCAGCATGGATCTGACCTACCGTTTTCTAACGCGTTGCGCATACTTGGAAGGCATAGACGACATCGGCTTCGAGGCGGGGTGGAACCTCACGATCGACGCTTTCGGCGAGATCATGGCCAGCACGCTGCGTGCCGCGCCGACACCGAAATCGCGCCTCGAAACCTTTGCGCGCCTGCTATCCCTGGAAGACACCGGGGCGCGCTGCGAAGTGTATCCCGAGGGCGACATGGCCTGCATATGCCTGCATCAGTACACCCCGCCCGGTGGCGACAGCCGCATCGCCGAATGGCTGAACCTGAAAGCCGTGATCGAAATCATTCGCAGCTGGATGGGACCGCATTGGCTGCCACCCGTTATCGGCCTCCAGTCCCGCCTACCAGTGTTGAACTCGATACTCGATCGCTTGCCCGGCGTACGGGTTCTAACCGGGCAACCTGCCCCGTTCATTCGGCTGCCGAGCCGGGTGCTGACGATGCCGATCGACGGTTACGATTCCCTCGCAGCGACGGCGGTCAGGTCGTCCGGGAAATACGGAGCAACCGAAGTGGTCGGACTCGAATCGGACGACGTCGTTGGGAAACTGTTCGCGGCGCTCAAACCTTATCTCGGATCCGGCTATCCGCCTATCGGCGTCGCCGCCGAAATCGCCGGCACCAGCGTGCGCAGCCTGCAGCGCCAGCTCGGCGAGATGCAGACCACTTACACGGAATTGATCGAAAGAATTCGTTTCGAGCGGGCGGTTCACCTGTTACGCGATCCGGATATCAAAATCCTCGATATCGCGCTTGCGCTTGGCTACGGCGACGCATCGAACTTTTCGCGCGCATTTCGCCGTATCAGCGGCTCGAGCCCACGCGAGATGCGGCGCCGACTAGCAGCCGGTATGGATTCGCGCAATGTGGCGTGAAATGACAGGAAATTAGTAGCCGGGTTGTTAAAGTCGCAATCCTGCTTCTTTACAACATCCTGCAACTCTAAAAAATCCCGGAGTTCACCATGAGAATACGCCAGCTCGCTCTCTGCGCTCTGCTGTTTTTCGCCACTTCGGCCAGTGCGGCTACCGACAAGCCCAACATCGTGCTGGTGTTCCTCGACAATTTCGGCTGGGGCGAGCCCGGCTTCAACGGCGGCGGCATCATCCGCGGCGCGGAAACCCCGAACATGGACCAGATCGCGGCCGAGGGCCTCAGGCTGACCAATTTCAACGTCGAGGTGCAGTGCACGCCGTCGCGCTCGGCGCTGATGACAGGTCGCTACGCGATCCGCAGCGGCAACGGCACGGTGCCGCTTGGCGAAGGCGTCTACGGGCTGGTGCAGTGGGAAGTCACGATGGCTGAAATGCTGTCGGCCGCGGGTTATGCCACCGGTATGTACGGCAAGTGGCACCTCGGCCGCACCGAGGGCCGTTTCCCGACCGACCAGGGTTTCGACGAGTGGTACGGTGTGCCCAACTCGACCGACGAAGCGGTTTACTCCGAGATGCCGGGGTTTAGCGAAAGCGGTCTCAACGAAACTTACGTCATGGATGGCAGGAAAGGCGCGCCGCCGAAGAAGGTGCGACCCTATCGCCTCGATTACCGCCCGCTGATCGACCGTGACCTGACCGATCGCGCAATCGATTTCATGCAGCGCCAGGTGAAGGCGAAAAAGCCATTTTTCGTTTACCTGCCCTACACCGCGACCCATTTCCCGACCATGCCGCACCCGGATTTCGTCGGTAAATCGGGCAATGGCGCCTGGGCCGACCTGCTGCTGCAGATCGACAGCTATACTGGCGAACTGCTCGATACGCTCGACGATCTCGGCATCGCCGATGACACGATCTTCATTTTTACCGCCGACAATGGCCCAGAAGCGCTTGGCTACGAGAGCACCAATATGACCGTCGAAACC
>JAASSH010000488.1 GCA_021767985.1 Gammaproteobacteria bacterium
GACGGGATCCGCGAATGCATCGGTTGTAATACCTGTGTCTCAGGGCAATTGACCTTCACGCCAATGCGCTGCACGCAGAATCCGACCGTTGGCGAAGAATGGCGCCGCAGCTGGCACCCCGAAAAAATCGCCGGGAAAGGATCGGACGACAGCGTGCTCATCGTCGGTGCCGGCCCGGCCGGGCTCGAGGCCGCGCGGGCACTGGGCCAGCGTGGTTACCCGGTAACGCTGGCAGAAGCCCAAACCGAGGCCGGGGGGCGCGTAACGCGCGAGAGCCAGCTGCCGGGACTTGCCGCATGGGCGCGCGTGCGCGACTGGCGCCTGGGCCGGATTCAGCCGATGTCGAACGTCGAGTTTTACCTCGACAATCGTTTAACCGCCGAGGATATCCTCGCGCTCGATTTCAAACACGTCATCCTTGCCACCGGTGCACGCTGGCGCGATGACGGTGTCGGTATTACCAACTGGCAGGCGATTCCTGGCGCCGACCAGGATCATGTAGTGACACCGGAAGACATCTTCGCTGGACGCGAGGTAAACGGCCCGGTGATTGTTTTCGATGATGACCACTACTACATGGGCGCGCTGATCGCGGAAAGGCTCAAACTTGACGGCCATGAGGTTACGCTGGTAACCCCGGAGTCGCAGGTTTCGTCCTGGACCGAGCATACACTCGAGCAGCACCGCATCCAGGCGCATGTGCTCGAACTCGGCATCGAGGTGGTAACTTCGCAAAATATTACCCGCATCGGCAACGGCGCGGTCGAGACCGCTTGTGTCTACACCGACAGAGCGGGTAATCTTGCGGCCGCGACCGTGGTACTGGTGACCTCGCGCCTGCCCAATGACGGGTTATTACTCGGGCTGAACGCTGATCCGGGTCGACTCGCCGACGCCGGCATCGTTGCGGTAACGGCGATCGGCGACTGCAACTGCCCGTCGACGATAGCAGCGGCGGTACACGACGGACACCGGGTTGCGCGCGAACTCGACGCGCCACCCGAGAATCCGGATTTACCGTTTCGGCGCGAGATAATCCGGCTCGACGATTTTGAAATCCAGGAATCTCATTAATGCACAAGCGAGACCCGCGCTACGACATCCTGTTCGAACCGGTCCAGATCGGTCCGGTTACGGCGAAGAACCGGTTTTACCAGGTGCCGCATTGCACCGGCCTCGGCTGGCTCAGGCCGCGCATGGTTGCCGAACTACGCGGCATGAAAGCCGAGGGCGGCTGGGGTGTAGTCTGTACCGAGTATTGTTCGATTCATCCGAAATCGGACGACTTGCCCCACCCTTACGCCTCGCTGTGGGACCAGGGCGACATCAGGGCGCACTCGTTGATGACCGAGAAAGTGCACGAACACGGCGGCCTCGCCGGCGCCGAACTCTGGGTCGGCGGTTCGCGCTCGACCAGCCTGTTCACGCGCGAAGTGGCCATGGACGTCGACCACATGCCCAACGCGATCGCCATCCCGTTCCAGGCGCGGCGCATGGACAAGTCGGATATCCGCGAAGTACGCCGCTGGCACCGTAACGCAGCCCTGCGCGCGAAGCAGGCCGGCTTCGATATCGTTTATGTATACGCCACGCACCACTACATGCTGGCGCATTTCCTGAATCCCAAAACCAATACGCGCACCGACGAGTACGGCGGTTCACTGGAAAACCGCGTACGCCTGGTGCGCGAGCTGATCGAGGAAACCAAAGATGCGGTCGGCGATACCTGCGCGATCGCGGTGCGCTTTTCCGCCGACGAACAGGGCAGCGACGACGAGCCGATCATCGGCGAACACCGCGAAATGATCGAAATGCTGGCTGAACTGCCCGACCTGTGGGATATCAATATCAAGGATTACTCGCGCGAAATGGGCGTTTCGCGCTTCGTCCGCGAGGGTTCGCTCGAGGCTTACATGTCCTATGTCAAATCGGTTACGACGAAGCCGGTGGTTACCGTCGGCCGGTTCACCTCGCCGGATACCATGGTGTCGCAGGTCAAGCGCGGCATCGTCGATTTCATCGGCGCCGCGCGACCGTCGATCGCCGATCCGTTTTTGCCGAAAAAAATCGAGGAAGGCCGTATCGACGAAATCCGCGAATGCATCGGCTGCAACATCTGTTATACCGGCGACAGCACCGGTACGCCGATTCGCTGTACCCAGAACCCGACCATGAGCGAGGAATGGCGTCTCGGCTGGCATCCGGAGAAAATCGCGCCGAAAGGCTCCGATTCGACCGTGCTGGTCGTCGGCGGCGGACCCGCCGGGCTCGAGGCCACGCGCGCGCTGGGTCAGCGCGGTTACCACGTATTGCTGGCCGAGGCCGAACATACCCTCGGCGGCCGCGTATCGCGCGAATCGGAACTGCCGGGGCTCGGCGAATGGGCGCGCGTACGCAACTATCGCGTACACCAGATCCAGCACATGCACAATGTCGACGTCTACTACGACAATTTGATGGATGCCGAACACGTGCTCGCGATCGAGGCGCAACATATCGTCATCGCCACCGGCGCGCGCTGGCTCGCCAACGGCCGCGGCCTTTACAACGTCGAGCCGCTGGCCGAACTCGGCCCGTCGGAACATGTGTTCACGCCCGACGACATCATGGCCGGGCGCCTGCCCGAAGGCCCGACGCTAATCTACGACGACGATCACTACTACATGGCCAACGTCATCGCCGAAATGCTGGCGACCCGGAGTATTCCGGTCACGCTGGTGACGCCGGGGAGCATCCTGTCGTCCTGGGGCAACAATACCGGCGAACAGGGCCGGGTGCAGCGGCGCATGATGGAACTCGGCGTCAGGATCATCACTTCGCACGGTCTCGCCGCTTACAACGGTAGCGAGGCGCAAATCGAGTGCAGCTATACCGGCAA
>JAASSH010000489.1 GCA_021767985.1 Gammaproteobacteria bacterium
AAACCTGGTACCAGGCGCATATCCGCCCCGAGCGCTCGCTCAGGACACTGGCCGACAAAGCCGATTCCGAGCGTACCCGGGCCATTATCGTGCACGCCATCGACCGCCTGGCGCGCAAGGATAGTCTCAAGGCGCTCGAGTACTGGAACCTGATACGCGATAACTTCGAGTTTACCCAGGCGCAGATAAATCAAAGCCAGCTTCGCATCGCGCTCTCCGCGGCTTTACAACACGAGCCCGAGGCGCGCGCCTTGCTGGCGAGTCTCGATCCATCGATCATGAACGATCAGGCTTACCTGTGGCTGGCCCGGATCCAGTTACGCGGACGCGACTGGCCAGGTTTAAAGGAAACTATCAACCGCATGCCGTCTCACCTCCAGCAGGAAAACGAATGGCAATACTGGCTGTCGCGCTCGATGGAAGCCGAGGGTCAGCTGGTCGATTCGCTCGGATTGCTCGAGCAATTGTCCGGCAAGAGCAGTTACTACGGTTTCCTGGCTGCAGATAAGCTGAATCGTGATTACCACATCGAACAGGAAAATGCCGCCAGCAGCGAGATCGACGAGGAAACGTTTCTAAGCGCCAATCCTCACCTGTTGCGGGCGCGTGAACTTTATTACCTCGACCGCCTGGTCGACGCCAAGCGCGAATGGTTCCAGGCGCTGCGTTATCTCGATCACGATGGCATCAAACAGGCCGCTACACTGGCTTCGCGATGGAAGTGGCACGACAGCGCAATACGCACGGTCGCCAAAACCCCGCACCGCAACGATTACAGTCTGCGCTTTCCGATGCCCTACAAACGGCAAGTGCTCGAGTATGCACAGGCACGTGAACTCGATCCCTCGCTGATCTACGGTGTAATGCGGCGAGAAAGCCTGTTCGATCCGTTAGCGCGTTCCAGCGTCGGCGCCCTGGGTTTGATGCAGCTAATGCCAAGTACCGCGCGACTCGTCGCTCGTTCGCTTGGCATGAAACGACCGCGCAAGTCCGATATTTTACATGTCGAGAACAATATTCGTTTCGGTACGCATTACCTGAGGACGGTAATGGACCGTTTTGATAATAACGTTGCGCTGGCAGCGGCAGCCTACAACGCCGGGCCGCGCAACGTGCAGCGCTGGCTGCCTCGGGATTCGTCGATGTCGGCCGATTTGTGGGTCGAGACGGTTCCCTTTGGCGAGACCAGAAATTACGTACAGGCAGTACTGGCTTATTCCACGGTATTTGATAAGTCGCTGGGTAGAAATACCTTGATGTCTAGTCGCATGGGTGATATCAGAACCGAGTATTGATCACGATACCCGGTGCGATGAAGATATACGGCGATATATATTCCGGAAACTGTTACAAACTCAAACTGACATGCTCGCTGTTGAACATCGAGCATGAGTGGATTCCGGTCGACATTATGCGTGGTGAAACGCGTGACGATCATTTCCTGGCGCTGAATCCCGTTGGACAAATTCCTATCTGCATCACCGATGACGCGCAAATCCTGACCGAATCCAACGCGATTTTGTATTACCTCGCCCAGGGCAGCGACTTCTGGCCCGAGGGCAGGCTGGCACAGACCCGCGTTCTCGAGTGGCAATTCTTCGAGCAGTACACCCACGAACCGAGCGTCGCGGTGGCCCGCTTCATCATGCTGTACCAGGGCCTTCCGGAAGAGCGCAGGCAGGAATACCAGGCCAAACTCAAGGCAGGCTATCGTGCGCTCGACCTGATGGAGAGACACCTCGAAGATCGCAAGTTTCTCGTCGGTGACGGCTGCAGCATCGCCGACATTTCGCTATTTGCCTATACCCACGTGGCCGGTGAAGGCGGATTCGATTTATCTTCCTATCCGTCGATACGTAACTGGATCACGAATATCGAGCAACTTCCGGGTTATATCGCAATGCCGCCGGCTGCTTCCAGATAGGCCCCTGACGCAAGTCAATTGTATTCAAAAATCACTGTGTTTATACTTCGCTAGCGCCTGGAGACAGCCGCAATTTATCCATTCAATAGCGAGTCCACGACCGTGACCAAATTCAATCAACAGCTCGACAAGATCAGTAACAAACCCGGCTTTATCGCCGCCCTGGACCAGAGCGGTGGCAGCACGCCCAAAGCGCTGGCCAACTACGGTGTAGAAGCATCGGCTTACAGTAACGACGATGAGATGTTCGACCTCGTCCACGCGATGCGCACTCGCATCGTAACCAGCCCTGCATTCAACGGAGACCGCATCATGGGTGCGATCCTGTTTGAAAACACCATGGATCGCGAGGTCGAGGGGCAGGGCACGGCCGACTACCTGTGGGAAGTCAAGCGGGTGGTGCCGTTTCTCAAGGTGGACAAGGGGCTGGCCGATGAGGCCGATGGTGCACAGGTCATGAAACCCATGCCAGGCCTGGATGAGCTGCTGCAGAAAGCCCGCCAAAAAAACGTTTTCGGCACCAAGATGCGCTCGGTTA
This sequence comes from Gammaproteobacteria bacterium, assembly GCA_021767985.1. Taxonomy (GTDB): domain Bacteria; phylum Pseudomonadota; class Gammaproteobacteria. Next base: position 2,463 of record JAASSH010000489.1, read on the forward strand.
TCAAGACCGCGAATCCCGCGGGGGTGCAGGCCGTGGTGGCGCAACAGTTCGAAATAGGGCGCCAGATCGTCGCCGCGGGTCTGGTGCCGATCATCGAGCCCGAAGTCGATATCAATAGCCCGCAAAAATCCGAAACCGAGGATTTACTCAAATCCGAAATATTGCGCCATCTCGATCAACTCGGCGACGGACCGCTGGTTATGCTCAAGCTGACATTGCCGGAGCAGGATAATTTTTACGCCGACTGTATCCAGCATGCCAATGTGTTGAAGGTGGTGGCGCTTTCCGGCGGTTATTCGCGGCAGGAGGCCAATGAGAGGCTGGCCCGGCAAAACGGCATGGTCGCGAGTTTCTCGCGTGCGCTGAGCGAGGGCCTGAGCGCACAACAGAGCGATGAAGAATTCAACCAGGTGCT
>JAASSH010000490.1 GCA_021767985.1 Gammaproteobacteria bacterium
GCCACCGGTGGAACCGGTGGAGTGCTTGCGATAGCGGTAAACCTCGCGATCCAGCAATAGCAGCGAGTCGGCTGCGGCAAACATCTGGCTGAAATACAGCAGATCCTGGGCCATGCGTACGCCGGTGGTGAAACGCAATTCGCCGAACTTGTCGCGACGAAACAGTTTGCCGCCGACGTGGCCGCGTACCATCGAGTGATCGAACAGCGTGGTCAATACCTCGTCGCCACTAATCCGGATCGTCTTGTGCACATGGTCGGGTGCCGGTCGTTGCGACTTGTCGTCGAACAGCACCAGGTTACCCTTGACGATATCGGCGCGGTGTAGCTCGGCCGCCGCGACCAGGTTCGTCAGCGCGGTGGTCGGCAGAATATCGTCGGGATCGACGAACATCAGGTAATGGCCCCGGGCCTGCTCGAGACCGCGGTTACGCGCCACGCTGACGCCGGCATTGGTTTCGCTTTCGACCAGGCAAAACCTGTCAGGCCAGCGGGCGGCGAACTGGCGGCAGATTTCAAGGCTTTCATCGGTCGACGCGTCGTCGATCAGGATGATTTCAAATCCCCCACTGAAATCCTGGTCGATCATGCTCTGCAGACCCTCCTCAAGATAGGGCGCCACGTTAAACACCGGAACGATGATCGATATCATCATCTCGCTGCCGGATTCAGTTCCTTTGTTCATCGTCGGGTAAATTTGGTCGGAGGGATTTCCAGATTCGGGCCGGCAGACTATTCAAAATCGAACAGTCGATACGGCGGGAAAATAATGATGGCAGCCCATCGCATAGTCAAGCGAGTTTTGTTTAGAGAACCGACAATATCCTGATATTGAATTGATATTGTCGCGATACGCATCTGGACTGACGGATTCATAAGCGAATATTGACGCAGGTCAATTGTAAAGTCTTGAAAACCGTAGTCTTAACACTAATTAATTTGGCATTAAAGGCCGTTCTTTATTAACGACATGAGTGTACTTGGACAGGAGATTGCTATGAACCTTGAAAAACTAAAGCCCTGGAACTGGTTTAAACACGAAGAAGATGGTAATGGCGGTAGTCAGATACCGGTAAGCCGCGAACGATCTGCGGGACAGCCGACGGGCAAGGGCCCTGGATCGCTGATGAGTCTGCATCGCGAGATGGATCGTTGGTTCGAGGACGCGTTCAGATCTTTCGGTATGCCCGCATTCGAACCCAAGACTCTGACCGATGCAGGGCTGCCGGGGTTCTTTCGGCCGCAAATTGACGTTTCAGGTGACGATAACTGTTACGAAATCAGCCTCGACGTACCGGGATTGAGCGAGTCCGACCTGACACTCGAGGTCAAGGACGACGTGCTGACCATCAGGGGGCAAAAGGAAGAACGCAGCGAAGACAAGGATAAGCATTACTATCGTATCGAGCGCAGCTATGGGTCGTTTCAACGCACCCTGGCCTTGCCCGACGATGCCAATGCCGATGAAATCAAGGCCAGTCTCGATAAGGGCGTACTAAAACTGGAAATACCTCGCCGTCCCGCGGTCGAAAAGCAGGACGTCAAGCGCATTTCGATTTCATCTTAAGTTAATAAAAAGAGGCCAGCTGTCTTATCGCAGCTGGCCGCTTGCTCTGGTTAAAAGGCAGGAGGATTCCACATGAAAATCGACCTGAGGAATGGCGTCCTGGTAGTGCTGCTGGCGCTGGTTTTGCCGTCAGCGCAGGCGGCTCTGCCCAATGTCACTGTCGACGGTAAGCCGTTTCCCACGCTGGCGCCGATGCTGAAAAAAGTAAATCCAGCCGTGGTGAATATCTCGACCTATTCGAAACGGGAGACGCAGTACAATCCGCTGTTGAACGATCCCTTTTTCAGGCGGTTTTTCGATCTCCCCGAAGACTTCGATCCCGGGCGCGAGGCCCCGGAAAGGCGTCAGCAAAGCGCGGGCTCGGGCGTGATCGTCGATGCCGACGACGGTATCGTCATGACCAACTACCACGTTATTCGGAACGCCGACGAGGTGCAGGTTTCGCTGATCGATGGCCGCAGCCTGAAAGCCAGAGTGGTCGGCACCGACCCCCAGCTCGACATCGCTATCCTGGAGGTCGAAGCCGAAGACTTGACCGAGGTGAAGCTTGCCGATTCGAGCCTGCTCGAGGTCGGCGATTTCGTGGTGGCGATCGGGAACCCGTTTGGACTGGGACAGACGGTAACCACTGGTATCGTCAGCGCGCTGGGGCGTAGCGGTCTTGGCATGGAAGGTTATGAAAACTTTATCCAGACCGATGCCTCGATCAACCCGGGCAATTCGGGCGGCGCGCTGGTTAATCTGGCCGGGGAACTGGTGGGAATCAATACTGCAATCATTTCGCCGGCGGGTGGCAATATCGGCATTGGTTTCGCGATTCCCATCAACATGGCCAGGGCCAGTATGGCCCAAATCATCGAGTACGGCGAAGTTCGGCGCGGTCAGATCGGCGTCGGTATCCAGGACATTACTCCGGAGTTGCGTGATGCATTCAACCTGAAAAAAGGGGAGTTTGGGGTACTCGTAACCAATGTTTTCGAGGATACCCCTGCTGCGGAATCTGGTCTCCAGACCGGTGACATAATTCTCGAAGTCGACGGCAATGAAACGCGCTCGGCGGCGCAACTGCGCAGTCGAATTGGTGTCAAACAGGTCGGCGACGAGGTCAGGCTTACACTTCTGCGCGCTGGCAAAACGCTCGAACGTACGGTGGAGGTGGGTGCGGCCAGGGCAAGCCTGGCGCAGGCCGAGGATTTGCCGGAACTGCTGGCCGGGTTGCGGGTGGATAACAACCCCGGCGGCGACGGCGTGCTGGTGATCGACCTGGCGCCCAATTCACCCGCTGCCTACAGCGGACTACGGCCGGGCGA